>NZ_POSF01000018.1 GCF_004343605.1 Dehalobacter sp. 12DCB1 | reverse complement strand
TTTTTTTTTTTTTTTAGTGTTATGATCTCGTTGACGATAGATTTCTCACAAACCGTTCATCTGGTCAATTCAGATTTACAAACAGATGTATTTGTTTGTGGTCGGTTGATTCAACGTAGGTGTAAGGCTTCTGAGAAATGCAAATTGTATGGAGGAGGTGAAAAAAATGGGAACTTTCTTAGTTTTTTTAGCCGGAATTTTGTTTTTAGCTGGTATCCTCTTTATTAAACCCCGGGCGAAAAAGGATCAAAAATGGAAAACTGTCCTGAACTGGGGATTGTACGTTATTTGGTATCTGATTACCGCCACCGGAATCTCTTTTGTTTATATTAATTCCATCGTAGGACATGTTAAGGCCACAAGTACTGCAATCTTTTTGTTCTTAGGATTATCAGTTGTTCTCGCCGTCGTACTAGCCAGACTTTTAGGCTTTCTCGGTAAACAAAGACGTACAAATTCAAGCGTAGAAGTATAAAGAGGTGAAAAAAATGTCCAGGTTTTCTGATCATGAAGGAAGGCAACAACAGCCAAAATTACAGATGAACCGACGCAACTTTTTGAAAGCTGGTGCCGCTTCTGCTATTGGCATGGGGATTCTCGGAGCGGTAAACGCTTTACCAGCAAAGGCTGCGGATGCAGTGACAAATGCTTCAGTGCCTCAGAACGGCGCAAAGTCCAAACTTCATCCCGTTATGGATTATGGCGGTGCTTCCGTCAGATTTGTCGAACACAATGACCAGTGGCTAGGCACATCGAAGCTTGTCGGTACGGTCAAAAATACCCACGAAGCCGAGATGGGATTTGCTCTGGCTTGTCGCGGCAAACTTACGCCGGAATCTCAAAGAGGGTACTACCACTTCCAATTTGTTATGAAGCACCCCTTAAATGCTGCTATCGGCGGTTTTGCTATGAATCTTGCTCCTGAAGAAATGGTTGACGGAAAGCCCTCGCCGACCAAGTTGCCGATTCCCGACCCCGAACAAATGTCCCAACATATCAAAGATTGCGCATATTTTTTACGGGCTGATGAAGTCGGGATTGGTAAAATGCCTGCCTTTGCATACTATGAGTTCAAGTCGCCTCCTATTGCAGATTTGATGAAAGATGACTTGTCTAAATCAGAACCTGTTACAGAGAGCCTGCCATATGTCATCGTTATCATGGTTGATCAGAACCTGAAGACCTTGATGGCATCTACCGGCTATGACGGCATCAGCGGTTCCCAATCATTCCTTGGTTACCATGGATCCGCCGTTATTTCGGTAATTTTGGCAAACTATATCCGTAATCTTGGTTATAATGCCAGAGCGCATCATTTTTCCAATTATGCCTTGATCCTGGCTCCATGTATGGTATCCGCAGGACTGGGAGAGATGACAAGGACAGGTGACTGTATAGCTCACCCAACAATTGGATTCCGCAACAAAGCTGCCGCTGTGACCACGGACTTGCCGCTACTTCCGGATAGGCCAATTGATTTCGGCGCTCAGGATTTCTGTAGGGTGTGCAAAAAATGTGCCGATAATTGTCCTTCGGGAGCGATTACCCAAGACGAGGATTATATTGAAAAGAATGGTATTTTGCGTTGGCAGAGTGACATTAAGAAATGCGTTGAATTCCGTGTAACCAATAAAGAAGGATCCATGTGCGGACGCTGCATGAAAGTATGCCCATGGAATTCCAAAGAAGACTCCTGGTTCCATCAGGCCGGTACATTTATTGGTAGTCACGGTGAAACTGCTTCTAGTTTGCTCAAACAGATTGACGATATATTTGGCTATGGTACTGAACAGATTGAGAAGTACAAATGGTGGTTAGAGTGGCCTGAACGTTATTAACTCATTGAGTATGTAAGATTCAAAGAAGAATTTAATAGGAAAATGCATATGTCTCTGGTAGCCCTTCGGATATAATAGTGGAAGGAATAGTCCTAAGTTGTTATATCCGAATGTTATCAGAGACAAATTGCTATGTAAAAAAATGAACGATATATTCATAATTTATGTAACCAATACACAATATAAAAGATATAATCTTTGATATTAATTTCGTCTTCTAATAATTGACAAACTCTTTATAAAAAGATAATTCCTGGTAAACTAAGTTTAGACCCAATTCTTCATTTGTTTTAGCAGGTGAAGGCATAATATCTAATCTTTTTGTATTATCTAAAACTAATTTTATACACTTTTATCAACCTCCTGCTAAATCTAATCTTAGCATAAGAATCGATAAAGGATATTAGTATATGCAAAAGGAGGAATTAGATAATGGATGATATTAATAAGAAGCAAATTCCCCGACCTTATATGCTTGAGAATTTTGAGCAAACTGAAAGACTAGAGAAGTACCTGCATCTGGCACATAAACGTATATTTCCTAAAGGAGCAATTGTTCAAGCTCAGGGTAAAAATGCTAATTCTATTCTTTATGTCAAGTCTGGATGCCTGGGTGTAAGCATTGGTTCAGATGATGGCTGTACCAAATTTCTTTTTCATATTAATGAAAAAACGATCGGGGCAGCAATCAATTCAAATGAAGACAATAGCGAAGTTCAGGTTTATGCGATCAGAAAAAGTACGGTTTATTTTTTTGCGCTTGAAGATATTCTGGAAATATTTGATGAGGATAAACAGGTATTTCTAGGAGTTATTCAGAATATTCTTGATAAGTCTTATTGTCTTATGGCTAAAACAAGGGATTTAAGTTATTACCGGCCGTCAAGCAGAATATTACGGTTTATATATAATCTCTGTATCTCTGAAGGGAAGTTTGTTGACAATTATTACATTATAAACACCAAACTAACGCAAAAAACCATCGGAGACATTACTGGAACTCATTATGTTTCAGTGAGTAAACTGTTTAAGATGCTAGAAGAGCAGAGAATACTCAAAAAAACAAAAGATAGAATTTACATTTACAATCTTTCAAAATTAGCTTCTATGATTGATGAAGTTTTAAAGTACTGACTTTTGTTAATGGTAAAAAATATATACCAAGGCCGACTCAGAATTAAACTTTTGGGTCGGCCTCTTGTTATGTTATGTGTATCGTAACACAGAAAATTCAAACATTATGCTTTATATTATTAAGCGGATGACGTATGAAGTTTAAAAAAGTATTCACAAGGAGGGGATATGGCGTGAAAAATACATGAAAAGTTCCCATTAATGATTGTGTTTATTAGGTTCAGGTAAAAAATGGTAAAAAAGCAAAAATTACAAAGAGAAGGAAAAGTAGAAAAGAAGGGAGACGTGGTCGATAGTATGGGTGGAATTATCGCATATATTTTGGGTCTTGCTACTGTATTGCTTATTCAATTATACAAAAAGACTGTGGAGAAGAAGAATCGCAAGTTTGGCATCTGGAACTGGGTATTATCAATATTTGTTACACTCTATGTAGATTTTTTAGTATATTGGCTCTACATGGGAGTATGGGAGGGGCAACCCAAAGCCGGAATAGTCGGATTATTCCTGATGGGTATTATTGGGGTCGTTATTGTTGCTGTTGCTCAATTATTGGTCAGCAAATCTTTTGTAAAAAATACGATTGCCAAATTAATGAAAGGAGAAAAAGCATAAATGTCTAAGAAACTTAGCAGAAGGTCCTTTCTAAAAAGCACTGCACTGACTGGAGCTCTGACCAGTATATTGACACTTACGCCCGGAACAAGAGAGAAATTACTCGGAGACGGTGCCGCGAGTGCGCTGGAATACCCCAGAGTGGATAAACCGCCTTATGAGGTTGAAGGTGAAGTTGGGCGGTTTGATAATAGAAATAACGCCCATTCCCGCGGGTATTGGGACGAAAGCCAGTCGTTCTATATGTTTGGCCCGCAAGGGATGACAGCGCTTCATGATACTGTAAAAAACATCGCTTCCGGTACACCAAAACCGGGATTTGATCATCGTGATCTGTCATTATTTATGAGTTCCGCGCTGATGTTTAAAGTTGGTAGCTTTGCTGCTTCGCATCTATGGGAGCCGGAGCTTCCTCCGGGATTAACACAACCATACAAGTGTAGTCCGGAAGAAGCAGCCCAGACCGTGAAAATGGCCGCTAAGCATTATGGCGCAAGCGTTGTCGGGACATGTAAGCTTAATAGAGATTGGCTTTATAGTCACCGGTATCACGCCGAGAATTGGAAGACGGATGCTAAACGTCTTTTTGAAAAAGTATTCGGTCTTCAAAATGGTCTGTTGGGACCGGTGATGACACCCGAAGAAAGAAAGAAATTACAACTGCCGAATGTAGATGATGAATTGCCTCAAGAGATGAATAACGTTATCGTCTGTGGTATTGAAATGGACTACGAGGCTTACCAGCGTACCCTTTCCTGTGTTGAAGTAGCTGAAACGTATCGGGCGTACAGCTTTGATAAATTCTTGATTATGCACTTGGCTCTCTTTATTAATTATATGGGTTACCGTGCTTGGCCATTTGGCAGTTATGGACCAGGATTGGGAATTCCGATGGCTGTTGATGCAGGGCTAGGGGAAATGGGACGGAATGGTCTGCTTATCAACCCAGACTTTGGACCTCGCCTGCGTATTTGCGGTGTGATCACCGACATGCCTATCCAGCCGGATAAACCTATAGATATGGGAGTGACCAAATTCTGCGAGACCTGTGCGGTTTGCGCTGATAACTGTCCTTCCGGGTCTATTCCCAAGGATAATCATCGTACTGCCGAAGCCGTATATTCCACTACAAATTCTGGTGTCAAAAAATGGCCGATCGATGCTTGTAAATGCAAAGCGTATTGGGATGATCACAATATAAGTGCTTGTGGTAACTGTGTTCATTATTGTCCATATAATAAACCCAAAACTGAAATGCATAAGTTAGCAGCGCATTTGGCACCGACGCTAGGGTCCACGCTTGTTAAGATGGAAAAAATGTTAGGTTATTCAGAACCCAAAGATGTGGCAAGCTGGTGGGCGCAGGATCCTAATAAATTCTTTCCAAGGAAGTAAGTAGAACGATAAAAGATATGCCGGCCCTCAAGCGGGAGCCGGCATATCATTATTAGGTTTTTATGTACTTCATTTGTCAACCCAGTTATTAGTCATACTTCTGGAGGAAGCAATAATGTTGAAACGCATAATGATAGTTGTTGCGGTTGCCATGTTGATCGGGGTTTTGGCATATTCCAATATGGCAGCAGAGAAGGACGAGCTCCTTTACATGAAACAAATTTTGCCGCAAACAAGCTTCGAAGAAATAAATAACAACCCTCCAACATTTAAAGCTGATCAAAGCAACGGTAAGGATCATTATTATGTCGTTTTTGGAGAGGCCAATGGTTATGGCGGGCCATTGAAGATAGCTACAGTAATCGATCCGCTGGGGGAGATCCAACAAGTTGTGGTGGTGGAGAGTAGAGAGACCTCCAGTTTTTTGAACAAAGTCTTAAAGGCAAAATTCCTGGATCAGTTCAAGAACATAAAAGCAAATGATCCGATTGAACTGGGTGCTGACATTGATTCCGTCACCGGGGCTACAGTAAGTTCCAGGGCTATCGCCAATGCTGTACAACAGGGAAGTCATGAAGTGGCCGTCAATCAACTTGGTCTAAGTATATCGGAAAAGCCGGAATCCTGGAAGTTTGGGTTAGCGGAAGCAAGCGCAATCATTCTGTTTTTAGCCGTATTGGTCCTAAGCTTAGTGTTGAAGAAGTCCAAGATACGGTATATTACCTTACTTGCTGCAGTTGTTATCTTTGGGTTCTGGCTTAAGATCCAGATCTCCTTATCTTCTATCTCGGCATTATTGATGGGGTATTGGCCCCCTATACACAGTAATATGATTTGGTATGTAATCGTACTAGGTGGTTTAGGGATCGCTCTCTTTTCAGGACGCAACCTATACTGTTACTGGCTGTGTCCTTTCGGGGGGGTACAAGAATTAACAAGTATGGTAAGAGGTCGCAGCAAGTGCCGAAGAGTATCTAATCAGGCCCTGAAATTATTGCCTAAGATACTGTTGTGGTCAGGTTTACTTTTAACTTTTCTGTACCGGAACCCGGCGATTGGCAGTTATGAACCATTTGGTACGTTGTTTGGGCTTACAGGGACTGTTCTTAATTGGCTATTATTGCTTGTGATTATAACAGTGTCTATCTTTATCTATCGGTTCTGGTGCGATTGCTTCTGTCCAGTAGGTGCTTTTTTGGATATTTGCGCCAAAATCAGGCGTAGACTCGGAAAACTGGTACACTCACCTGAGAAGGTTACCCGGCACCAAATGCCGATGAATAAAAACGAGTAGGTGTAATTAAATCAACGAGAGGGAGAAAATGAATAATAAATACAATATTGGTAATATCCTAAACCATGCTTTATGTGTCGTTACCCTTGTATTAATCGGTCTGATCTTTTGGCAGAACATAGATTCTAATTCTGTTGCAGACTTAAATGCTCAGAAAATTAATATGGAATCCCAAACTCTTCAGGAGCCTGAAATTCCAGAAAATATTGATATGCATAACTTTTCAGTAGAATAAAAAGTTATAATTGCGATTCAACCCATGATTTGAAGTCTTTAGGGAAATAGATATTCCGATCGATGACTTTGATCATGCCTTTGTTTTTTAAATCAGAAAATTGTTTCGTAACAAATTCACGCGTAGCACCAATAGATTCGGCGATTTCCTGATGAGTAAGGACGTAAGGGGCTTTATACCAATGATCATATTCTAAATGATTAAGCGAATAAAGATTACGTAAGAAGAGTAAAAACCGCTGTCTTGGATTAAAAAACCAAAGAGATTCGAAATTTTCTACAAGCGCAATGGCGTAATTACTCAAGTAGTTCATAAAAGCAAATGCCAGAACCGGGTTGTCATTAATTTTTTCAAAAGCTTGGTCTTTAGTGATATAACAAATTGTGCTGTCTTCCCAAGCTCTTATCTCAAGGGGAGACGATTCTACTCCCAAAAGTACGGGAACGAAACCGTAAATTCCTCCAGCTTGAATGATGCTCACTGTTCTTTGTCTTCCGTCTTTACTTAACATCATAGCCTTTAATGTTCCTTTTTCGACACACTGGATATATTTTATTTTTTCACCAGTGTTTATGACTTTTTCTCCTTTGCTTACAGTAAAACGTTGACCATTCTTCTTCATAAAATCAAATAATTCTTCAGATGAAGGTTCCCACGGAAAATGCGAATAATCAAACACTGTAATCACCTCGATAATATAAATTCCCCTGAATTTATCATATCATGTCTGTTTCTGGAAATATGTGAATCGATACACAGTTTGCATTTTTTAAAAGTAATATAATCTACAGAAAAGCAAAGGGATTGTCGGAAGACCAAAATAATTTATATTACGTTAAAGTACAGTTCTCTAAGTAATATAACCTAGCGCTTGTGAATTATTATAAATTAAATTTGATCCAAAAAATGATAACTGAAAATTTAGAAGAATATAAAAAAATCTAAGCGCGAACTAAAGCATACATTGTTAGCATGTGATATATTTACTTGTATACACAATAAAATGGAATGAAAATCATTCCAGGCTAAAAGCTGCAGACACAACCGGTAAAATGAAAAATTCAAGGAGGATGATTTGAAGTGGTGGATCTGAAAGTTCTGACCCAAGCAATGTCCGATTTGGACGAAGACGTGCTAAACAAGGCGATCGATGAAGTGCTAAGCAAAGACAACAATGCCGCAGAAGTTCAAGAAGTTGTTAAAGCCTGTCAGCAAGGTATGACGCTCGTAGGTGAACGTTATGATTCGGGCGAGTACTTTATCGGAGACCTGGTCTTCGCCGGGGAAATGTTGCAAAGCGTAATGGACAAGCTCAAACCGGCTTTAAGTGCAGGTTCCTCAGCAAAAGGCGGAAAAATTGTCCTGGCCACAGTTTTTGGAGACCTTCATGATATCGGCAAAAATATATTCAGATCCATGGTTGAAGCCGCAAATTTTGAGGTGATCGACTTAGGGATCAATGTTCCGGTTAACCAGATTGTGGACAAGGTAAAAGAAGTAAACCCAGATATTGTCGGATTAAGCGGTGTACTGACTTTGGCGCTGGACAGTATGAAAGAAACAGTTGATGCGCTTACTGAAGCAGGCTTTAGAAATTCAGTCAAGGTGATTATCGGCGGAGTACCCGTTAATGAGAATGTATGTAAAAGCATAGGGGCGGATGCCTTTTCAACAAACGCGGCTGAAGGCGTAAAAATATGCCAAAGATGGGTGGGTTGATTAATGAGTGAAGTTATGAACCTCTATCAAGAACGTTTGGATCGTGTTTTTAAAACCTTAAGGTTGGAACAAGCAGACCGTGTTCCGGTACTGGGTACTTATGGTACTTGGAGTTCTTACTTTGCAGGGTATACCGATGCAGAAACCAATTGGGATACGGATAAATGCGGTAAAGCCCTAATGAAAGTGGCAGATGAGCTTTCAGTGGATATGATCCATATGATTTATAACAGGCCGGGTGGCGTGTATCAGGCGTTGGGGAGCAAGGCATTCCACTATTTAAGTGACAGCAATATCGTCCAATATTCTGACGAGTCTGCCAAAATGATGAATGATGATGAATATCCAGAATTTATTAAAGATCCATTCAGGTTTTTAGTAGAAAAGATCTTGCCGCGAAAATATGCCGAACTGGCTAAGGATTCCCCGATGAGGGATTTAGCATTTGCCAAAGGTGCCATGAAGTTTGGAATGTATGGCGGCCAAAAGGGAGCTATAGAGGGTTCGCTTGCCGCACAATACGGAATGCCTTTGCTATTTGACGGCATTATTTTACACCCATTGGATTGGATTGCAGATTTCTTCCGGGGAATTAAAAACGCATTCATGGATATTCGCCGTCGTCCGGCGGAATTCGCTGAGGCTGTCCAGGCATTTACACCGTTGGTCATCAGGCTTGGCATGGGCCAGGTGCACATGGGTCCGCCGAAACCAAATCCAAAGGTCCTTCTTTTCCCGCTGCATTTACCTCCGATGCTTAAAACAGCGGACTTTGACAAGTTTTACTGGCCGTCATTTAAAATGATCATGGAGTTTTTTGCTGCCCATAATGTCTATGTCATACCGTTCTACGAAGGCGATTGGTCGCGTTATTACAATCATCTTCAAGAATTGCCGGCCAAGAAAACAGGGGGCTGGTTCGAACATGGTGATCCCAAGGAACTTAAACAAAAACTGACAGACACCTTGTGTGTCATCGGGCTTTTCCCTGCTACCTTGCTGCAATATGGCACGAAGGAAGAATGTATCGCCAAAGCAAAAGAATTAATCGACGGTATGGAAGGCGGCGGTTACATTTTTGGTACCGATAAAGAACTTCTTGCACCAGCTGATGGCAAGGCAGAAAATATCATCGCTGTAAATAAATTTGTCATGGAATATGGCATTTATAAATAGGAGGTGCTTCACGATGGAAGAACAATTGTTGATCTCTTGGAGTGATATAGTTAAACAGCATCCGGAGCTCGCAGATAAAGATCCTGCGATGGGTATGAATTGGGATATTGGGCAGGAAATGATCTTTGCATATGTAACTTTTCTTTCACTCTTTTAAAAAGACAATAAGAAAAACATTGGTACAAAAAGATATATCAAAAATTGCAGATTATTTACACAGCCTAAAGCCAGGAAGAAATCCTGGCTTTTTCTGTCCCTACAGGGAGGGTTGATATGCGCCTCTTAAAGTATGAAGGTCTATATCAGAGCATCAATTTTTGACGGGGTGAAAATGAGCTGTTTATCCTTGACCTCAGCTGTCCCAGCGAGACGATAGCCTTTAGGTCCGCTGTTCATTGTGGCTGCAACAACCCATGTATTTTTGTTAGCTGCTAAATTCTGCTGTGTTACTTCCATTTTGTAAATGCCGAAAACTACTGTGTCGTCTACAACTTCGCCTTTGCCTGCAATGATTGGGTGAGGAATGCCATCTGTACCTAGCGTAACAAGGGAGAGGAAGGCCGAACCCTCAATGACTGCTTTGATCTCTTCATTAATAACCATCTCGTCATCTCCTTAATATTTTTTGATCGTCTTTACTTTAGTTTTACTACCTAGTACAATATTACCATCTGTATTTTATTTTTCAAGTACGCAGAAAATGATGAGTAGGTAAGGAAGAACTGACTATGAAAAGCGATCAAAACAGCAGCGCATGCAGAAATAACTGCCCATGTATGGAGGACTGTCCATTAGGAAGC
Source organism: Dehalobacter sp. 12DCB1 (assembly GCF_004343605.1). Lineage (GTDB taxonomy): Bacteria > Bacillota > Desulfitobacteriia > Desulfitobacteriales > Syntrophobotulaceae > Dehalobacter. The sequence continues at coordinate 207,510 of NZ_POSF01000018.1, read as the reverse complement.
GCACTAAGGTTAATAGGCGGAAAATGGAAAGTGCCTATTTTATGCGCGCTTAATCAAGACGGTATAACAAGGTATAATGAACTGAAACGCAAGATTAGAGGCATAACAAATACGATGTTGGCAAGTTCATTGAAGGAATTGGAAGAAGACGGTCTTATCTACCGCAAACAATATATGGAGATGCCGGTGAGGGTTGAATATGCATTGACGGACCTTTGTAGTGACTTGATGCCGATTCTAAAACAACTTGCACATTGGGGGATTCAGGTTCAGGAGTCCGAATAATACTAAACAAAAACTAAGAAACTCTGTGCGTAAACTCCGAAACTATGTAAAATAAGGCAAATATTTTTGGGGAGCATTAGTCTGAAATAGTCTATTGCTCCTTTGTTTACATTTGACTTTTCTGAATATTCAGAAAAGTATTTGTTTAACATACACAAAAAGTTGACTGCTATAAACTGAATACGAGCGCTCATGTTTAAGATATGATCTGTATTTTAAGTAAAGGAGGAGAGGTATAGACTCACGAGTCTAAAAAACCAGGACTTCATTGCGCAAATGTTTAGCTCTAAGGGACTTTTAACATTATCTTTTTTATTTTCACAAATTGAAATGGAGTGAACAGGATGGAAAATAACCAGTTAGAAAATGGCTCGGTAGTAGACAAGATTAAATCCGTTCAAATCAGCAGACGTTCTTTATTTAAATTTGCCGGGCTTGCTGGAGGTGTAGCGGCACTCGGGGGAATTGCCGCCAGCAGCTTTGGTGATGCAAAGTCCATTGATACGATGATGGGATGGGAATCAGAACAAGGGGAAGTATATTTTAATCGTGAGCCGTTTAGAGTAGATAAGCCTGGTTATGAGATTAAAGGACCGGTCAATCGTGTGGATCAAGACGTTGATTCACCAACCTTTCGTCGTCTGTACTATCAGGAAGATGCTTTATTAAGCAAAAAAGGCGAAGAAAATTTAATGCCCAGATTGAAAGAATATTACGCAAAGCATCCTGATAAACTGGAAAGCGATAGAGCATGGTTCACCAAACTTCTTCCGAACCTCGCTGAAGAAGAGAAAAAAATGAATAAGGATATGTGGGGGATTGCAACTGCATGGAACAAGGCTTGGACCAGCATGCTTGCTCCCTTAGTAGGGGACCCAAAAGAGTGGGACTTTAAGGGTGTAATCAAAGAACCATTAAAAGTTAAGGATCCAAAAGAAACAAGCAAACTTATTAAAAAAATGGCAGGCCTCTTTGGTGGGACTTTAGTGGGTATTACGAAAGTCAATCCGAGGTGGATCTTGGGCTGGGGTGGTGGCGTGGACCCTAGGATGCTTCCAATTTTAGCTGCGGTAGGAATCGATCCAATAACGCCAAGAGGGGTAAGAGGTGGTCCCATAGACATCCCGGATTGGTGGCAATATGCAATTGTCATTGCTGTACCCCATGAACCTAATTTAATAGAAGCAACACCGCTTTTTTACAGTCCATTTGAGGCATATACGCGGTCAGGTCTTGCTGCTGCAAGACTTACGGGTTTTATTAAAGCTTTGGGGTATCCTGCCAGATATAACGGAAACCCAATTATAGGGTGGGATGAACTTTTACCCACACCGTTAGCAATTGATGCCGGATTAGGTGAGATGGGAAGGCCCGGCATATTGGTTACACCTGAATTTGGACCCTCGGTAAAATTGGCTGTTGTACTGACCAATCTTCCTATGGAGCCGGATCGGCCAATCAACATGGGCTTAAAGGATTTCTGCGACAAGTGCGGGATTTGCGCGGAAAAATGTCCTGGTGGCTCTATTCCAAGCGGACAACCCGAACTGCAGGACGATGGCGTGGTACGTTGGATGTCAGACAGAGAAAAATGTCAGAACTATTATGCTTCTGTTCCCGTCAGACATATGTGTGGTGTTTGTTATTCTGTGTGTCCGTGGCGCAGATTTGACAATGCGTTGCATAAGTATAGCCGTGAATTGGCTGTAAGAGATCGAACCGGAATAGCACATCAAATCATGCTATGGGGGCAAAAGAGCTTTTATCCGAGTCCGTCAAAGGACGATTATAATGCTCCGACGTGGGCGACTTATAAAGACGTGCCTTGGTGGATGAGAACGGATATGTTCTTTGACGGAATACCGGAAGGCATCTTTAAGAAATAGGAGGGATAGCGGATGAGCCTTTATTCGTTCATTGCAGGAATGGGAACAGCAGTAGCTGTGTATTGGTTGTATTCATGGTCGAAGCAACGTGGTCAAAGCTTAAATTGGTGGAAATGGTTAGTCGTTTGTGCGTGGGTTTTATTACTCTTTTTAACGGATATATTTATTTTCACTAGTCTCGGTGAAAATGAGTCTCGTGCGGCTTTAATGGGCGGAGTCTTTTTGACTGCAATCACTGTAATTTCAGGAGTCGGGATCTGGCGTTGGTTTTTTACTGTACCGAAAGCAAAAATAATTGATAATGCATCTAAAATGTAATTATTTTTGTTCTCAGTTTTAAGGTAAGGCTGAATGGTTTGCTGCCCAGAGAGAAAACAAAAATATAATCGCTGGGCAGTCAAACCGTTTGTCGTAAAAGCGTGGTTAGCAGTTTAAGAAAATTTGAGGGACACTCTTGTAGCCGGATCCAACAAGACTTGGAACTATATGCACTATGTTTCAATTAAGGTGGGAAGTGCTGAGAAAGGCACGTAGTGCGGATATAATAAACGATGGTATACCGGGAGATGTGTAATTTGTCTAAAGCTCATTTAAAAAAACTGTTCTTATTTATGTTTTATGGATCTTTAATGATCGCATTATTGTTTAGTTTTAAGGGCAGACAGATGGATGTCCAGCAATTCTTACCCTCAATGCTGAGCAATGCTCAGGAGTTTGAAGTAATTGAAACTCATCCTCTGACCTATGCAGGCTATAAGAATATCAACGGTCAGGATACGCTGCAGGGATACGTAGTTTTTGGCCAAGGAAGCGGCTATGGCGGTCCTGTATCTGTTTTAACGGCTACAGACCCCAACGGTAACATTTTAAAAGTTCGGGTTGTAGGGTATGCTACGGAAACACCATCCTATATTCAATCAGTTTTGAGAGGGGATTTTCTGAAGCAATTTACAGGTAAATCTGTAGATGAACCGCTGGAAATTGGACGGGATATCGACAAGGTGACCAGTGCTACGCTATCATCAAGAGGAATTACCGATGCAGTCCGCCAGGCTAGTCATGGGCTGGGTAGAAACCAATTTGCCTTGAATATTTCTGAGCCTTCGGAGAATATTAATTTGGGGATTAAAGAAATAGGTTTGGCTTTATTAATATTTGCAACGATTATAGGAGTGCGTTTGAAAATCAATAAGCTGCGCTGGGTAGTTATTATATGCAGTATATTTTTTACAGGTTTCTGGTTTAACTGCTCAATTTCACTTGCAAACATTGCCAGCGGATTAATGGGATTCTTCCCAGCTTTTAAACAAAATCTTTTTTGGTATATTTTGATCGTCGGGATTCCATTAATTATTTTCTTAAGCGGAAAGAATCTATACTGTTATTGGTTATGTCCTTTTGGAGGAATTCAGGAGATACTGGCAAAAATCGGAGGCGGAAAACTAAAATGTAATCATAATATAGGAACATGGCTGCAAAAAATTAAATACATGTTAGTTTGGATCGTGCTGATTTTAAGCTTTTGCTTTAAATCACCGAGTGTAGGTGGCAGTTATGAGCCCTTTGGAGTCCTGTTCGGATTTCAGGGGGTGAGTGTGCAATGGATACTGCTCAGTATTATCCTGGTTGTATCGCTGTTTATTAGAAGATTTTGGTGTTTATACTTTTGTCCGGTCGGGGTGATCAATGAAATCATCATTAAAGCAAGACGGTTCGTAAATTCCCTTTTCCAAAAGAAACAGGAACAAGGTATTCTAACGAATAAAGGAAGGACACTATGAGGAACCTTGGCTCTAAGGAAGTATTTTTCTGTACTTTGACAGCGACAATCTTATTTTTAGTTATAATCTTAGTATTTAGCAACATAAAACAACTTTTATAACCATTCACCAGCGTTAATTAAATTGACGCTCGCCGTTAGATGTCCATTATCTGCATACTATATCCACGAAGAAAAATAATATATAATCAAGGTAAGGGTAGTTCTGTCTGCCCATATCTCTAATTATCAGGAGATTTAGGCAGGACAAGGAAACAACATAATTACATTTTCACATATTAATTAGTCTAAGTATAAGGCTAAGTACAAGGGAGTGTAATCATGAGTGATAATGATCTACCATGGCTGAAACACACAAAATTATTCCGGTCGCCAATAGATGGTTGGAAGAAAGTTTTTGCGGATAGAGAAAGATTGTTATATCCCAAAGGAAGCATTATTATTAAACAAGGCATTACGATTGAGAAGCTATTATATATTTTTACAGGGACGGTTGAATATTCGAAAGTTGACGAAGAAGGCAATGAGGTTCTCATTGATGTCTTGGGTGCAAATAATTTATTTATGATTGCGCCATTGTTTACCGGTATTCCCCCTCTCGGTTCATTTACGGCTGTTGAAGACACAGTAGCCGCTGCAATTTCAATTCAGGAAATGAAAAGTTTGATGAAGTCTGATTTTACGCTTACTGAAGAGCTGCTCTACGACCTTTCAATGAAAAGTAATAACCATATAAGCCGGCTGCAGAAACATTACACTTACAAGGTAGACCATAGAATTATCGAAACTTTATGTGCACTTGCAGATCAACAAGGGATGCAACTGTTTATCAATCAACAAGATTTGGCTGAACTTGCAGATACAACAAGAGTAACGGTGTCAAAATTATTTCGCGACTTAAAATCTGAGAACATTATACGGCCAATATATGGAGGGATCATTATACAGGATTATAGCCGTCTAAAAAACTGGCAGAAACATATTTAAAGATCTACAATTAAGACCAGCTAGTACCTTGTCAACCTTAAAACTGTAATATAATGGGGAGCAGATTTCTTTTAAGACAAGGCGGAGGATTGAGGCATACCGAGCGTATGGTGATTGACGACAACGCAGTATTAACAGAAATCTGCCGCCAGGATATATAGATTTAGGGTTGACATGGTACTAGTATTTTCTCCTGATGTCATACGGATATAATGTTGGGGATTCAATGAATTTATTATTGATTTGATAAAGAAAAGATTTTTTAGGAGGTTATTAAATGCCAACTTATGACTTTATCTGCGAAAAGTGTGGTCACAAGTTTTCTGTTTTTTGTAGTGTTAGTTCAAGAGACAAACAAATATGTCCGCAGTGCGCTGATGATAAAATAACTCAGCGGTTTACAACGGTTAATGCCTATGGAGTTAAAGGTGGTAAAACCTGTTCATCTGGGAAATGTAGTCCTGGCTGCAAATGTTAAAATCTCACCATCTTTTCTCTTGACTTTTCTTCAATTTCATTTAGAATAAGACGTAATAATCATACATTCTTTTTTGGTGTCTCTTATCGAGAAGAATAGGGAATCAGGTGCAATTCCTGGACGGACCCGCCGCTGTAAATAGCTGTGATGACTGTACGATGCCACTGAGAAATCGGGAAGGCACAGAAATCGGTTAAAGCTATGAGTCAGAAGACCTGCCAATGAAGATATCAACATGAAGCAATGGTAAAGTTTCAGTTTGAGAGTTAGTATCTCTCAAAACTGGAACTTTTTTTGTATGCATGTCGTTTACATAGTTTAGATTTTTATATGGAGGCTTTCATCCGATGGAACCTGCGGTACAGCTTAAAATAGAATCTCTTGCTTTTCCGCCTGAAACAAAAAAAGTATTAAAAGATATTGACTTAACCATTAATCAAGGAGATTTCATTGCTATTACAGGGGAAGCTGCATCGGGCAAATCGATGTTGCTTCATAGCATCACCGGAGCAGCGCCTCAATTTTTCAATGGGCAGTTAAACGGTACCATTAAGGTGATGGGGCAAAACATCCATGAAATCCCCTTAGCAAAAATGTGCGATTACATCGGTTATATGATGCAGGAGCCGCAAAATCAGATTGTCAGTATCACGGCGGCGGAAGAGGTTGCTTTCGGCATTGCCAATATGGAACTTCCTTGGGAGGAAATTAAGAATAGAGTCAAAAAAACTTTACAATTCGTTGGACTGGAGGGTTTTGAACAAAGAAATACGGATGGGCTGTCCGGCGGTCAAGCTCAAAGAGTGGTATTGGCAAGTGTTCTAGCGATGGAAACTCCTATTCTTGTTTTAGATCAGCCCACCGCAGAATTAGACGGAAAGGGAAAACAAGACCTCTATTCTCATATCGCTTATTTAAACAGAGAAAAGGGAGTTACCGTGATTATGGTAATGGACCGGGCCTGCGATATTCTCCCCTATACCAATCGTATTCTTATCATGGCTGAAGGAGCCATTAAAGAAGAATGCAGCCCTGATGACTATCTAGAACGGTTAAATAAAAAAACTAGCCCAGCAAAAAATATTACAGCAACAGATAAAAAAATAATTGAAGTGAAGGATCTAACCTTTACCTATAAAGGGGATTTTAAGGGATGTGAGAAAATTGATTTGTCGATTAATCACGGCGATTTTATTGGGTTGATTGGACTCAATGGTTCAGGCAAAACGACGCTCTTAAAGTTAATGGAAGGTCTGCTTGTCCCGGATGCTGGTGCAATTCAGATATTTGGCAAACCCCTAACCAAAAGAAATTTTGCAACCATACGCAGTCAAATAGGTTTTCTGTTTCAAAACCCTGATCTTCAAATTTTTTCGAATACAGTAAAAGACGAGGTAGCATTTATTTTAAGAACAAGGAAACTGCCGAGAGGGGAAATTGAAGAGAAAGTGAATGGAATTTTGACTGAAGTCGGGCTGTTGGCATACGCCGATATCCATCCGCATAGGCTCAGCCGTTGCCAGCGTCAGAAACTGGCAATTGCCTCTGTTTTAGTAGGAGATCCTGAGATTATCATGGCTGATGAACCGACCTCAGGCTTAGATGAAGAACAAAGTGTCGTGATCATGGAGCTGCTCTCAGCATTTCAGCAGCAAGGTAAAACAGTTATTCTCGTTACCCATGATCTGGGTTTGGCCAAACAATATGCCAATCGTATTGTGGCAATGCACAAGCACCGTCTGGCATTGGATATTCCGGCCCAAGAGATTGGTTCTTATGAAAAGACCCTTAAAGACATCGGGTTAGATTTCCAGAAGGAAGGCGTTGATTATGGATTTCATTGAAAAAATTGATCCACGTACGAAGTTGGTATGGTGTTTAACACTGATCCTTACGGCTTTGTTTTCGCAGAATCTGATTCTGGAAATTGGGATGATTGCATTGGTAATGATTACGGACTGTATTTTTTCTAACCATTTAAAAAAATATAAAATACTGCTGCCAATAATGCTTTTAGTAGCCTCGCAGATTGTTGTCATACAGCTATTGTTCTGCCGGGATGGAGATATTCTCTGGAAATGGGGTATTCTGTCTGTTTATACAGGCGCTATTCCGGCTGCTGCTTTGGGTATTTCCCGCACGGCAGCCGTGACTTTGGCTGCTGTTCAGTTTACGACCTGGACTTCTGCCATAGATGCGGCTTTAATGCTTATAGTGTGGGGTGTTCCTTATCGTTATGCTATGTTGGTCGTTATGACAAAACGTTTTTTTCCTCTGATGCAAAAGGAGTATCTGGCAATTTCAGAGAGTCAATCGGTTCGGGGTTATCCCTCGGAAGGGATTAAAAATAGAATCAAAAATCTTCCGTTAACGTTTATGCCGTTGCTCTATCGCACAGTCCGGCATACTTCAGATATCGCTCTTGCAATGGAGTTAAAAGGCTATGGCCGAAGCAAGCAGCGGACGTTTGGCAAACATTTGCATTTAAAAAGCTGGGAAATGATCAGCATGACGGCTCTTGTCCTATTTTTCATTACTGTTAACTTAGTACCTTGATAACTTCAAAATGCATGTAAACAATTTAACGAGAGGGAAATATACAAAATATTTTTAGGAGGACATTATGAATAAAAATTTTTTCAGAACCGACACAAAAGCGCTCGTGGGGTCTATTCTCTTAGGTATTGTCTTTGTCATAGCCTGTCAAGCTACAGGATTTATTGACAATCTTCTTCCCACAGGCAAAGCAGGTATGTACTTAATTAACGGTACGGTCTGGGCTTCATTTACGGCACTCATCGTCCTGCTTTATAAACAGCCTGCCGGAATGATTGCAGGGGAAGTCGAAGCATTAATTTCCATGTGGTACAGCCCGCTATGGATTGCTTTTATTTTTGCGAATGCCATTGGGTCTCTTGCCGTATCATTCGTGGCAGCCAAGTATTCCATGGAAAAGTGGTGGCACCATATTCTCGCGCTATTTCTCTGTAACGTCTTAGGGAATGTCGTTGTCTGTATCGGGTTAATGGGAATTTACCAATTACCTGTGAAGGTTGCCGTTATTGAAGCATTAATTACAATTGCTGTCTGTTGGCCATTATCCACAATTATTACAAAATTGACATATGACAGCCTGAAAAAATCAAATCTAATTCAATAGAGAAAAGAGGCTTCTAAATGAGTCAGGACTTAAGAGATTTTTTGAAACAGCTTGATCAAGATGGTGAAGTGAAATACGTCACCGAAGAAGTCAAAAGAGAATATGAGATCAGTACGTTAATCATGGAGTTGGAAAAAGAGCACCGCTATCCCGTCATGGTTTTCGATCAAGTAGAAAATAGCGCGTTCCCTGTGGTTACCAGTATTCTCAGTACGAGAGAACGGTTTGGAAAAGGCCTGGGGGTCGATGCGTCTAAAGTTGCTGAAACGTATGCGAAACGCATCAAAAACCGTATTGAAGAGGTAAAAGTCATTGATAACCCTCCTTTTGCCGACCACTGCCTCACCGGAGATGACATCGATCTCTATAAGCTTCCCATTCCTGTGCACTTTCCGATTGACGCAGGTCCTTATGTAACCTCAGGCCTGTGTGTTGCTAAAGACCCTGAAAGCGGTGTCGAAACCTTAGGCTTTCACCGTATGCAGTTAAAAAGTAAGGATACATTAGGGATTTCGCTTCATTCCCGCCAAAGACTCTGGGAATACTTCCGCAGAAGCGAAGAAAAAGGGGAGAGTCTGGAAGCAGCTATCGTGATCGGTGTCCATCCGAATATCGCCTTAGGATCCATGGCCCTCGTCCCTTATGATCAGGGGAAATATGGGGCGATCGCCGGACTTTTTGGTGGACCTCTAGAAGTTGCGCCATGCGCTACTGTGAATTTACAGGTTCCGGCCTATGCAGAAATTGTCTTGGAAGGCGAAATACTGGCTGATGTGCGGGAAAAGGAAGGTCCTTTCGCTGAATTTACCAATTACGCCTGCTATCGAAGTACGGAGAATGTCTTTAAAGTCAAAGCCATCCGCTACCGCCAAAATGCTTTTTACCATGATTTAACACCGGGGATGAGCAGTGAGCATATTACCGTTGTAGCTTTACAGCGGGAAGGCGATGTCTTAAATGCCCTGCATCAGACTTTACCGAATATCAAAGCAGTTCATGCACCCTTTTCAGCCTGTGGTCTTTTTCATTGCTATATCTCCATGAAAAAAATTGCCGAAGGGCAGCCTATGCAGGCCATTTACGCCGCTTTTGCCGTCGACCACAACATCAAAATGGTCGTTGTGGTGGATGAAGATGTTGATGTCTTTAACGAAGGGGAAGTCCTATGGGCACTTGCCACAAGATTGCAGGCGGACAAAGGGGTTTCCATTTTACCGCAGCACCTGGGAATGGGTGTGACCCTTGATCCCTCAACGGATGAATTAAGCCGTACGTCCAAAATGGGGATTGATGCCACAAAGCCCTTAAGCGGTTTTGCCCCTAAAATCCAATTGGACGATGAAGTAAGAGAAGCAGTGCAACGGCTTCTTAAATATGCCAAATAAGGATTGTGTGTTCTAAATATACCGATTAAGGGATGAGCGTATGATTAAAATTGCCATTGATACAGGAGGTACTTTCACCGACTACACCGCGGTAGGGACGTTTCAAAACGGTAAAAACAAAATGATCTTTGTAAAAAATCCAACTGATCATAAAAATCCTGCGCGGGGGATTATCGCCGGATTAAAAAAATTGGCAGCTGCCTGGCATACGGATTTAGAACCACTCCTTGCGGAAACGGAACAAATCATTCATGGTACCACCTTAGCTTTGAACGCCCTTTTAGAGAAAAAAGGTGCCGTTACCGCGCTTTTCACCACGGAGGGATTCCGTGACGCTCTGGAAATACGCCGTTCTCAATTGGAAAATCAATGGGATCTCCAAGCGGAAATGCCGGAAGTTTTGGTTCCCCGCAGACTGCGGTTAGGAATAACACAGAGAATGGACTATAAAGGCGATATCATCAAAGAATTGGATGAAAACGCTGTAAGATTTGCTTGCAGGAAATGTAAAGAATACGGCGTGCAGAGTATTGCTGTCTGCTACCTTTTTTCATTTTTGAATCCGGAACATGAAAAAAGAACGGCTGAAATCATTCAGGAAGAACTCCCTGGAGTTTTCGTATCATTGTCGTCGGAAGTAGCGCCGAAAATCAGGGAATATGAAAGAACATCCACTACCGTCCTCAATGCTTATCTGACACCGGTTCTGGCAGATTATCTCAATATCATTAAAAGGGAACTAGCGCAATTTGGTTGGGATAAGCCCATTAATATGATGATGAACAGCGGTGGTTTAAGTGATACGGATGCCATGGCAAGATTCGCTGTCAAAACCCTTCTTTCAGGACCGGCCGGCGGTGCCTGCGGTAACGAAGCCATGGGAAAAATGATGAAAAATTCCTATACTGTTTTGGCGGACATGGGGGGGACTAGTTTTGATGTGCATGTGGCGGATATTGAAAATCGGTTGATTCCCCAATCTGAAATTGCTGGGTATCCCTTAGCGATTCCGACCATTGATATCACTTCGATTGGCGCGGGCGGCGGCAGTATTGCTCATGTCGATGAAAGTGGAAGAATCCTGGTGGGTCCGGACTCTGCCGGATCAGTTCCAGGCCCTGCTTGCTACGGTTTTGGCGGAACCGAACCCACCGTTACGGATGCTTTGGTTGTTCTCGGTCTGATTGATGAAGAAAACTTTCTGGGCGGCAGCATGCGCTTAAATAAAAAACTGGCTGAAAAAGCGATTGATGATAAAATTGCGAAAGCGTTAAATGTTGCGGTGAAGGAAGGTGCCAATATCATTTACCAAATTGCGGTAGAGATGATGGCCGATGCGGTACGTCTTGTCACGGTCCAGAAAGGCAATGACCCCAGAAAATACAGGTTAATAGGTGCAGGGGGAGCCTTTTCTCTGTTTGCTGCAAATATGATGGATGCTCTCCATATGAATGAAGTTTTGTTTCCCGTTACCGGACCGGTCTTTTGTGCCTGGGGCATGTTAGGTGCATCGCGTCGCAGTGATTTCACCATAAGTTTCTTTATGGAAAGGGGGCAATGGAATCCCCAAAAAATCAATACTGTGATCAAGGATATGAAAGAAGAAGGAAAAGCTGAACTCATCCGTTTGGGTGTACCGGAAAAACAACAGGATTTCTGCCTTACTCTTGAAATGCGCTATATCGGACAGCATCATGAAATATCGGTACCCTGGCAAGGGACTTTTACGCGTGAGCGCAGGGATGCTCTAGACATAGCCTTTAATAACACCCATGAAAGTATCTATGAATATGCCGAAAGGGACAAGGAATGGGAAATCATTAATATCCATCTTGCTTGTATGGAAACAGAAAAGGAAAACATACTCTTCCCGTTTGCTGAAAACAAACTTCCCTTAACGGAAAGAATCGTGGCAGGAGAACCGTTCGGGCAAGCAGGTGAAATTTCTGTCCCCGTTTATCATGCCGGTGATTTTCTCGATGATGGCACGAAAAATATCACCGGTCCCGCTTTGATCAATTTTGACTACACCACCGTTTTGATTTCCGCTGGATTTGTTGGTAAAACGATTAGAAATGGTATTCTAACATTAACCAAAGTCGGACATTAACAAAAGAAGGTGCGCAAGTATGACAAGGACAAATACGGAAGAACTTATTAATCGCACGGTCATCGCGAATCGTCTCGACAGTATCACCAAAGAAATGGGACTCGCTTTGGAGCATTCCGCCCATTCTCCGATTTTTGCCGAAGCCTGCGACTTTGCCTGCTGTATCTGTGATAAAGACGGAGAGTTGGTTTCTCAGTTAAGCGGTATTCCGATTTTAGCAACGGCAGGTTCTTTCAGCGTCAAAGCTGTTTTAAGAAAATATCAGGATACTATTAAAAATGGGGATGTTTTTATCATCAACGACCCCTATGACGGGGGGAATCATCTGCCGGACATCGGGATTATTACGCCTGTTTTTTTTAAGGAAAGCTTGATGTTCTTCTGTGTCAGCCGCGCTCACCACGGGGATATCGGCGGATCTACTGCCGGGAGCTATAATCCTAAAGCGACCGAGATATTCCAGGAAGGAATCCGCATCCCCCCAACAAGATTGATGTGCAACAATGAATTTATTATTGAAGTTTTAGACATGATCCTCATCAATACCCGGAATCCGAACATGCTGAAAAGCGACCTTCTCGCTCAAATCGGTGCCAATAAAGTTGCCGTTAAGCGCATCCTGGAGATAGTGGAAGCGTATACGCCCGCTGTCGTCAATAAAGCAATGACTGAAACCCTGGAGCAAACCGAAATGCTGACGAGGAAGCGGATTAGAGAGGTGCCTGACGGCATTTACCGTGCGACCGAATACATCGATGATGATGGTTTTCAAGATGAACCCGTCAAAATTGAAATTGCCGTGAAAATAGAAGGAGACCGTCTTCTGGTAGATTTTGAAGGTACAGATAAACAGGTTAAAGGTTTTATCAATACCTCTGTTGTCACTGCGACAACTGCTTCGGGCATTGCAGTTCTTTGGTTTTTAGGCTCTGATATTCCAAGAAACGGCGGCGCATTCCGCTGCATCGATGTCCATTTGCCCAAAGGTTCTTTGGTGAATCCCTATGAACCGGCGCCTGTAACGCTTTGTACGTTAACTCCGGCGAGCGAAATTATCGGTACCGTTTTTCAAGCCTTGGGTCAAGCAGTCCCCGGTAAGGTTCCTGCAGGATATGCACGTTATGCGGGACCTTCCTATTACGGTACGGATCCTAGAAATAACCGCTATTATGTGGGATTTTCTTTCTGCTCGACCGGGAGCGGCGGCGCCATGAAAGGAAGTGACGGAAAATCCTACATGTCGGCCATGTCCAATTTCGGAGGGGTTAGAACGCCTAATATTGAATCCAACGAAATCCAATATCCCCACATCACATGTTATCATGAAATGGAAACGGATACTGCAGGTGCCGGCGAATACCGGGGCGGCGCGGGAATGCGGTACGCGTTTGAACTGTACGATGAAGGCAGCCATATCGTGAATTTTGGTGACGGGATGAAATTTGCACCCTATGGTTTGAACGGAGGACATGAAGGGAGCTTAAACAAAGGTGTTTTTCTTCATAGGGGAAAACCGGTTATCATGGAGAGTAAAGAAGGCCCTAGATGTGTTTCCAAAGGCGATCAGGTCATTCTGAACTCCAGCGGTGGCGGCGGGTGGGGTGATCCCTTAGACCGCCCTGCCAAAAAAGTATACGATGATGTCTTGGATGAGATCATTACAATCAAAACGGCCGCAGATCTTTATGGCGTTGTTATCACAAAAGAAGGAATTGATCATGATAAAACGAAACAATTGAGAAACGGTAAAAAATTGTGTAAGAATTAATGTGTAATCAAAATACGGTAATAGAGAACTAGGTAATACAGAATACGATAATAAAGAATGACGAATGAAATAAGGAATGAAAAAAATGAAAATTCTTTTAGCCATGACAGGGGCAACCGGGGTGATCTACGGTGTACGTTTATTGGAGGTTCTGAAAGAAACAGAACATCGCGTTTCTCTGATCATGAGCGAGTGGGCCAAAGAGACACTCTCCCTTGAAACAGATTATACGTTGAATTATGTCCAGGCTTTAGCAGATACGGTGTACGACCATAACGACTTAGCTGCAGCTGTTGCCAGCGGTTCTTACGGGATTGACGCAACCATTATCGCACCTTGCAGCATGAAGACACTGTCGGCAATTGCCAATGGCTATAGCGACAACCTCATTGTGCGTGCTTCTGATGTTGCCTTAAAAGAACGTCATCCCCTTTTGTTAATGGTAAGAGAAACGCCGCTCTCTTCAATTCATCTGAAAAATATGATGTCTGTAACGGAAGCAGGCGGAATACTCGTCCCCCCTATGCCGGCCTTCTACCATCGCCCTGAAACCATTGACGATATCGTGAATCAAAGCGTCGGTAAGGTGTTGGATTTGTTGAAAATTCCACATGATCTCTATGAAAGATGGAGAAGCGACTCATGAAAATAAATATCGGCCAAGAAAAGCTCGCCCTATCTTACGAACTATCCATCATCGGCAAGGACATTCTGATTACCATTACCGGAGGAAAACCGCATATCGGCAGCGCAGCGGTCGGAAACTGCGGTACGGTTACGACCTATACGGCAGAAGGTCATTGTGATGACGCCCTGGCCGAGCCGCTGGCACAGGAAGTTTCCAAGCTTTTTAACTGCATTTGCTTAGTATCTGCAGGATTTCATCAAGACAATCTTGCTAAAGAAGAAATTGAAATCGTGCTGCAAAATCATCGACAAGGGATCCAAAAAGTCGTTGCGTATTTGAAAGAGAACTATGCAAAGAGAACTGATAGCAAAACAAATTAAAGGATGAGACCGGCATGAACAAAATTGATTATCAAAACAATGACTATGATTTTATATTGCAGGTCAAAGCGAAACAGCAAACAGCAGCGATTCTTCAGAAGGCGATGGCATGCGATATTTTTACCGCAATTGAAGAAGGAAAATCTTTCAGTGATCTGACCAATTGTCTCCATCTCGATGAGAAAGGAACGTTTCTTTTCCTCGACGTTTTAGACAAAATGGGTTTAATCATTAGGAAAGAAGGCTATCTGTGCAATGCCCCCGTCAGTGCTAAATACCTTACGTCAACAAGCCCTTTTTTTAGCCTGGACGCTTTAAAAAACGGTGAAATCAGCGGCATCTTTATCGCTGAAAGACTTACGTCCATGTTAGAATATTTTAGGGGGAATGTCTTCCTTGATAGCTTTACTCCTGATGTTCTTTCTCTGCCAATTCAAAAGTTTATGATGAAACAATGTATCGAGATTTCTTTTAATGATCAATTGCCCTATGATCTGATTATCACAGGCGCAAATTATGAAAAACACGCGGAAACCATCAACGATGACACAGTGATTGCTGTCATGGGCCGGTATTCTGAAGAATATTCTTTATATACTGCTATTAACCTATATGAAAATTACCTTCTTCAAAAAGACAGTTCCATGCTTTCGGCGAACATCCTTTCGGCTAAAGATATCTCTGAATTTTTTGAGAAGAAGCAGATGCATCAAACGCCTTTATTACCCCTCACCGGTGATATTTCGGTGATTTTTGCATCCAAGAATAGGCACAAATTAAATGAACTGGCCATAACAAAAGAAGCGCAAATTTACGCAAGATTAAAAAGACTGCCTATTCAGTCCATCACGATGATCAATCCTCAGGATGTGGTTACGGCCCACTGGGCAAAAGATCATTGCCGCTACGGATGCTCCAGCTATGGGGAAAAATGCTGTCCGCCAAATAGCCCTTCCCACGAGGAAACAAGGGTGAAATTAGACGGCTATACTAAAGCTTTTCTGATTGAAGGCCAACCGCCGACAAGGGATTTTCAAAAACTAATGCTGAATGCAGAGAAATTAGCTTTTAAACATGGATTCTATAAAGCATTCTCTTTTTGGGCAGGGCCCTGCCATATTTGCAGCGAGTGCAAGCCACCAGAACCACCCAAGAAGTGTACAGCTACGCGCCCCTCAATGGAGAGCGCTGGCATGGATGTCTTCGCTACCGTTTCTAAGCAAGGCTTTACAATGCGAACCTTGAAAGATAAACGGGAATTTGTCAAATACTTTGGACTGTTGCTTCTGGAGTAATGAATACACAAACAGTTTATCGTTGCTATAATCATTGTTCTCTCCAAACAGAATGGTTTTGTGATTTTTAGAAATAATAATGGAAATCACAAACCTGAATGGAGAATACAATGATGAAGAAAAAGCATAAGGGATTATCTGTCTGGCAGCTTACCATGATGGCTTTGGGAACAGTCATCGGGGGTTCTTTTTTTCTGGGCTCATCAGTAGCTATCAATGCTGCAGGACCTTCAATTATCATTTCCTTTATTCTGGGCGGAGTACTTGTTTATTTTGTCCTTTTTGCCTTGTCCGAAATGACGGTTGCGAATCCGGATGTAGGTTCCTTTCGTACCTTTGCAGCTCAAGCCTTCGGCAACGGAACCGGTTTTGTTGTGGGTTGGTTTTGGCGATGTCCAGTGAGGCCACTGCTGTATCCATTCTGGTGCGGGAATGGGTCCCCAATATCTCCATAGCCGGATTGGGAAGCTTCATCATTGTGAGTATCACGCTGTTAAATTTACTGGGAGCTGATAAATTAAGCAAGCTGGAGAGCGGTCTGGCTGCTGTAAAATTGCTAGCCCTGGCTTCGTTTATTATCATCGCCTTACTTTTGATTCTGGGATTATTTCCGACTGTCTCCCAAATAGGTGCCGGAGAATTAGTCAGGGAACCTTTGATGCCGGCGGGAATTAAAGGGATAGCAGGGAGTATGCTTATTGTCATATTTTCCTATGCAGGTTTTGAAATCATCGGACTAGCTGCTTCGGAAGCCGACAATCCAGCAAAAACAATTCCCAAAGCAATTTCCCACACAGTATTAATTCTGGTAGGCTTTTATATTGTCTCTATTGCTGTGCTGCTTCCGTTAATCCCCACCTCCAGTCTGAGTGAAAAATTTAGTCCCATGGTAGCTGCGCTTGATAGATGGGGAATCGGCTGGGCGGGCAACGTCATTAATTTTGTACTTATAACAGCGATACTATCTACAATGTTGGCAGCGATGTTTGGTCTGGGCAGAATGATGCGGTCTCTTGCCGAAGAAGGCCAGGCACCCAGGTGGTTAAAGGATCGGGGAAATGTCCCGCATCGGGGAATACTGATTTCTGGGTTAGCGATGCTTGCAGGATTAGGCATTGGTCTTTTGCTCCCAAGTGTGTACTTATTTTTGATAAGCTCCGGTGGGTTTGCTTTGCTATTTACGTATACGGCAATTATGGCGACTCATCTGCGTTTTCGAAAAAAATATGGGTGTCCGCCATCAGGCAAGTGTCAGATGCCTCTATACCCCTATTCTACCTGGATTGTTTTTCTGAGTCTGATCATGATTATCCTAAGTATGCCATTTATCTCCGGGCAGAGAACAGGTCTTATTGCAGGGATCATCATGATTGCTGTGTTCTATATCCTCTATATGTTTCTAACCCGGATCAATAAATTACAAACAAATAGCGCTAATACAGCTAATAATAAACGATTAAACAATAATACTTGTAAAACGAAATTGTCCGTAGAACTCTCCAGAGAGTTAATAGAAAAAGTGGATTCTCAGGCAGACAGAAAGCCAGAATGATCCTAGTGAATCCTGTCTAAAAAAATTTAACGGCAAGCCTCTAATTCCTGAACTTTATTTGAAAACCAGGCCGTGTGCAGATCTTCATCAATTAGATTGGCCCACAGGACAGAAAACAACGCATGATCTTTTCCGACTTTTAAGATCAAGTCTTTATAATCACTCATTGCTTTTTTCTCCAGAAGAATATCGGCTTTTAGCAGGGGGACTATTCCAAACGCAGCAGTAATATTCCCGGCAGTCTTTCCCAGGAGCGGGGAAACAATATCCCCAAAAATGGTCGGTTCGCTGCCGTATTTTCGTATTTGGGCAGCAATATTATCGACATGCTGCTGTTCAATATAAGATGATCGTTCTAATACTTTGCTGATATAGATATCATTGACCATTTTACTTTGGGCCATATAAAGATCAACTTGGTTCAATTCAAGGCTGTAAAACCAGTTAAGCTTTGCAATGATTCCGTCAGTATCCAGATTTCATTCCACCACCTGACTGCCTCAATGTCTTGATGCTTGTACTTAAAGAAGTCTTTCATAAGTCTATTCTATTATTGATAAAATGTCATGCAAATATACGACCAGAGTTATCTCTTATTGAACTACAGATAAATGCTCCATTAATTTCAGTAAATCTTATTTTAGTGGTAAAATAGGGTGGGGTTTCCAGCCAGGAAATCACTGCAGATCAAACTAACTCTGATACTGCTGGAAGATACAAATACAATATTGCTGCTTGGAGGGTAAAAAATGAATGCTGCTGACGAAGGAATCGTCTACGAAGAATTTGATGTAGTAGAGATCCAAAGAGAAAATGATGTCATTGTGATGAAAGAAGCGGTGAGAAAGGTCATCGCCGAAGTGTCTCTTAAAATGATAGTCAATGGACAGGAGCTTGTTTCAGTTCTCTGTCTAAACCGGCACCACGAGGAGTTGGCCCTGGGTTTTTTGTATAATGAGGGTGTCATTGGTTCTTATGAAGATATCAAAAGCATCGAATACAATGAGAAAATGCTGGCAGTGCTGATTGAACTTAGAGAAGGGATGGTCATTGACAGACGTGAAAGCTTGAGAAGTATCACTTCCGGCTGCGGCAAGTGTTATACCTACATTAATCCGCTGAAAAAGACGCAGTATGCCGTCAACATGAATAAATCCACCTTTTCCGCAGAAAATATCCTGACGATCATGGATAAGTTCATCGAACAGTCTGAAATCCATCATACGATTGGAGGTGTCCACAGTGTCTTTTTTCACACTGAGGGATTTGAAGTCCTGAATGAAGACATTGGCAGGCACAACTGTCTTGATAAAATTACGGGAATTTTGATGAAGGCAAACAAGATGGAACTTGCCGCAAATGGCGTGGTTTTTATCAGCGGCAGGCTTACTTCGGAAATGCTTATGAAAATGATCAGACTTGGAGCACCCGTGGTAGTTTCCAAATCGACACCCACTACAGCGACCATCAGACTTGCCCGGGAATATAACATTACACTTCTCGGCTATGTCAGAGGAGGCAAAGGCACTGTTTATGCCTGTCCGGAAAGGCTGACTGACACCTCCGACAGCCAAATCTAATGCCCGCATATTTTGAAAAAATTTGTCGAATAGTAGGAATTTCTTAACTTATGTAGAAATAGTATACAAATCTTTTGAAATGACAGAATGTTTAAATTATTGAAATTTTCTGATAAGGTAAAAATAGTTGAATTGTTCTAATTTGAGAAACTCTTTTTGAAAATAAATATAGGGCAGGTGGTACGGATGTCTGAAAAGATGGAACTAAGGAAATTTGTCACACCTGAAATCATTACCGGCCTTGATGCAAGACGATTAGTTGGCCGGTATATCTCTCATTTTGGAACGAAAAAACCGATGATTGTTACGGACAATAGGATTTGTAATCAGAATTGGTATACGGAAACCCTTGAGGCCATCAAAGTCCCCTATGTTGTTTTTGATGACGTTACTGAAAATCCCAAAGACTATGAAGCGATGTTGGGGAGCAAAACCTTTTTGGATCAGGATTGTGATCTCATTATTGCTATCGGCGGCGGTAGCGTCATGGATTGTGCGAAGTGCATCAGCATACTGGTAGCCAACGGCGGAAATATTCTAGATTATGAAGGTGTCGATGAAGTCAATTTGCCGGGACCGCCGCTGATTTGTATCCCGAGTACGGCTGGAACGGCAGCAGATGTATCTCAGTTCGCCATTATTTGTGACACGCTGTATATGGTCAAGAAAGCTATTATCAGCAAGAAAATTGTACCGGATCTGGCCTTAATTGATCCGGTACCACTGATGACCATGGATCCTTATTTGACTGCCTGTACGGGAATGGATGCGCTGACGCATGCTATCGAAGCTTATGTGTCCAATGCGCAGTCACCGCTGACCGATGTTCACGCTCTGGAAGCGATCAAATTATTAAATGAGAATATTGAAGCCGCAGTCCAAAAAGGCCGGACGATTGATACAATGTATCAGATGATGCTGGGCTCTCTTCAGGCCGGGCTGGCATTTTCCAATGCTAGTCTGGGTGCTGTACATGCCATGGCCCACAGTCTCGGAGGATTTTTCAATTTACCGCATGGTAAGTGCAACAGTATCTTGCTCGAGCATGTTATTGACATTAATTTTGATGCTGTACCTGACCGTTTCCGAAGGATTGCGGAGCAGTTGAATATTTTAGCTGATTTTAGTTCTGATCTGAATGTCAAAGAAAAAATTCTTAAACGGGTCAGATCCCTGCGTGAAAACTTAATGATTAATGCGACGGTAGAAATCGAACAAATTGACGAAAATCAGATGAACAGACTGGTTGAAAATGCAATGATTGATCCCTGCATGGTTACAAACCCAAAAAAACTCACGAAGCAAGAGGTTAAAGCAATTTATGAAAGAATATTACAATGCTTTAAATGAGAAAGAAATAACAAGGCAAGCCATCATTGGTCTCGGGGAAAATTCGATTCGCAAAAATTACTATCCCGAGCTGCAGGAAAAGTTATTGGATCTTGAGCATATTAATATTCGGAACAAAGCTTTGATGGCCGCGATTCAGGACATTATGCTGGTTAGCGATTCAGATGGGCATATTTCGCCGTTTGCCGTCTCCAATAAAAAGGACGATCCTCTAACACTAGAGATCTTAAGGAATAACGAAATTGTTTGGAGATTACAGGAGGCAATTTATCAGGTTGTTCAGAAACGGGGGATGGTCACCTGTGATTTTAGGCTAAAGTACCAGGGACGGGACTACTATTTTGAATCGCGAATTCACATCTCAGAGATTAATGAAATCTTAATACTGGTTCGGGATATGACTGAAAGAACCCTAATGGAAATGCAGTTAAGAGAGATGGTGGAAAAAGAAAGCCTGACAAAGCTATATAAACGGCACTGTTTAATCAACAAACTGGCTGAATTCCATGGAAAGAGCTTTGAAAAGCTTACTGTTTTGCTCTTTGATATTGATGGGTTAAAAATCATTAATGATACGTTCGGTCACCAAAAAGGGGATGAAGTGATTGTATCTGCAGCGCGGATGATTACTGACCATTTCAGATTGATCGGGTACATCGCCCGTATTGGCGGAGACGAATTTTGCGTAATTGTCGAGGGCCTCTCCAGCCGGGAGATTGAGCAGCAGGTTGAACAGATGAATAAAATGCTGCATAAATACAATGAGCAAACAGATATATTGAAGATCTCACTGTCTTCGGGCTATTCTTTCCATAAGGCAGGTATTGTCAATACGGATTGGATGTTTCAGGAAGCAAATAACAACATGTATCAAAACAAATTATTAAAGGAATCTAGCAACCGGAACGATTTGGTTAAGACCTTGATGAGAGCATTGGAAGCGAAGGATTATTTTACCGAGGGTCATGCAGAACGGATGGGTGAGCTTGCAACTCAAATGGGTACAGCGCTGGGGCTTCCTCAAAGCAAACTTGATCGAATCAAGCTGCTTGCTAAATTTCATGATATTGGTAAAGTCGGAATTCCAGACAGGATCCTGTGTAAACCTTCCAAGTTGAACGAAGAGGAATGGAAGGTCATGAAAACGCATTGCGGGATTGGGGAAAGAATTGCGTCTGAATCCTCAGAATTAAAGGGCATCGCACACTTGATCTTGAAGCACCATGAAAGATGGGACGGCAAGGGTTATCCTTTAGGATTGAAAGCAGGGGAGATACCGATCGAATGCAGAATTTTAAGTATCGTAGATACCTTTGATGCGATGACGAATGACCGGCCGTATCGTGAGGCACTGTCTCCCGCCGAAGCAATCAAGGAAATCGTTTCTTGTTCTAGGACGCAGTTTGATCCGGTTTTGGTTCTCTTGTTCAAAGAGATATTTGAAAAGCATATCGGCTGACCATATAAGGTCTTTTTTGAAAATAATTCACAATATTCACACAATTATCCACAATTAATAGCTCCATCCTTACAATGAGGCGTTGGAATAATACCAAATCTAGATTTTTGTAACCTTGGTTACCGATTCCTGGCAATCTTTTACGTATGATTAGAAAGACAATAAGACCATGGTTCAATACAAAAATATGGGGAGGTAAATTCTTATGTCTCAGATGTTCTGTTTTCAATGTGAACAAACTGCCGGTGGAAAAGGATGCACGAACGCAGGGGTCTGCGGAAAGAAACCGGAGGTAGCTAATAAGCATGATGAACTCACTTGTGCCCTGATTGGATTGGCAAGAGCGGCATCCGGTCAGAAAACTGCACCGGAGACAGATGCTTTGGTGATGCAGAGCCTGTTTGCCACGGTGACCAATGTTAATTTTGATCCTCAAGATTTTGATGCCTTCATACAAAAGGTAACTGAAGAGAAAAACAAACTTGGCGGGGCGGAAGATTTTGCACCTGAAGCTTTGTTCCATGGCGATCCGGACATCGTCTCGCTGCGTTCGACTTTGCTGTTAGGCATACGCGGAATGGCGGCATATGCCTGGCATGCGTATGTTCTAGGCAAGCAGGATCCTCAAGTCACCGCCTGCTTTTATAAAGGATTGAAAGCTGTCGGCGAAGATCATTCTGTCGATGAATGGCTGGAGTTGCTGATGGAATTCGGCAAAACCAATCTTGCCTGCATGGCGCTGCTCGATGAAGCGAATACTTCGGCTTATGGTCATCCGGTGCCAACCAAAGTTACAACAACCATAGAAAAAGGACCATTCATTGTGATCACCGGCCATGACCTGCTCGATCTGAAACAATTGCTGGAGCAGACAGAAGAAAAAGGAATCAATATTTATACCCATGGTGAAATGCTCCCAGCCCACGCCTATCCTGAATTCAAAAAATATACACATCTGAAGGGCAATTTCGGAACGGCCTGGCAGAATCAGCAAAAGGAATTTGACAATATTCCGGCTCCGATCTTCTTTACGACGAACTGTCTGATGCCGCCCAAAGCCAGTTACGCTGACAGGGTTTATACGACATCCGTCGTCGGTTATCCCGAAATGAAGCATATCCCAGATGCCAAAGTCAAGGACTTCTCGCCCTTGATTAAGCAGGCGCTTGAACTTGGCGGCTACAGCGAAGATCAATACAGGACAGGAATCAACGGTGGAAATGAGCTGATGACAGGTTTTGCCCGGAATACTGTTCTCGGAGTCGCGGATAAAGTGATCGATGCCGTCAAGGCCGGAGCAATCAAGCATTTCTTCCTGGTTGGTGGCTGCGATGGCGCAAAGCCCGGCAGAAATTACTATACCGAGTTTGTGAAGCAGACGCCTATGGATACGGTCGTACTGACACTTGCCTGTGGCAAATACCGCTTTAATGACCTGAATATCGGAGAAATCGGGGGACTGCCGCGGCTGATGGATATGGGACAATGCAACGATGCCTATTCCGCGATTCAGGTTGCTGTCGCGCTGGCCCAGGCCTTTGAATGCGGCATAAACGATCTGCCGTTAACACTGGTACTCTCCTGGTATGAACAAAAAGCGGTCTGCATTCTGCTGACCCTTCTGGCTCTGGGCATAAAGAATATTTATATCGGACCATCCGTTCCCGCTTTTTTCTCTTCCAATGTACTTAACGTTTTGGTCGAGAAATTCAATATTACACCGATCTCCACACCAGAGAATGATTTAGCAGCTATTCTGGCTAAATAAAAGGGTTCTCTGTCAATCCGAATGCTGCCGGCACTATGTTGGCAGCATTTCATTTTGGGTGTTAATAGCCCCTTTTTTGCACATTTAGCATGACCTAGCTGCTTTTCACTACCATGTTTGCTTGGACTGCCAGATCACGTTGCGTTACGTGAATTATTCCACAAAATTATGCTATAATGTCTTTGTGCGTTGATTTTTCACATAAAGGCTGGAAAAAGAGTATGCAGGTATTTTTACGGATCGATATTAATCTTGCTGCCCTGGTGTTGTTAGGGGTAGTATTTTTGATTGCTTACCAGAGTCTTGACCGGCAGGATAGTATCAATAAAAAATTTCTGACCACGTCTTTAGTCATTATGCTGGAGCTTGTTTTTGAAACGCTGACCTGTATGATCAACAGACGCCCGGAGTTATGGTTGATCCCGGTGTCGGAGCTGATGCATATATGTTTGTTTATTACGGCGCCGCTGTTAACCTATTCGTGGTACAAATTTAATTACAGCTGGGTTGAACCCGACAGTACAATTTTTAAGACCAGGCAAACCCTGTATTTCATTCCGATTGTCATCAATGCAGTACTGACCGTTTTATCGCCTATTTACGGTTTTATCTTCACTATAGACAGTGCGAATGTCTACCACCGGGGATCACTTTTTCTCGTTTCAGCCGTAATTACCTATTTCTATCTGATAATCAGTCTGATACAGATCCTTAAAAGAAAAGGGAAAATCATTAAACAGGAATGGATTCCTTTAATAGCATTTGGAATACTGCCGATTATCGGAGGGATCCTCCAGTCGATGTTTTATGGTGTGCTTCTGATGTGGAGTTGTACGGCATTTTCCCTTGTGATCGTCTATTATTTCCTGCAGCAAAGAATGGTTCATCTAGATAACCTAACTGGCGTATGGACGAGAGGATCTTTTGATTATTACATTTCCCAAAGGATCCACCATAAGGCTGATGACAAATTCGGGCTTATTTATGCCGACCTCGACGGACTGAAACAAATTAATGACCAATATGGACATTCCGAAGGGGACAAAGCAATCCAGGATGCTGTCGAGCTGATAAGAAGTGTCTTAAGAAAAACAGATATCATTGCGAGGATGGGTGGCGATGAATTCGCGGTAATTATGGAATGTGACAGCAAAGAAGCTCTGGAGAAAACAATTGAGAGAATCAATGTGTCTTTTGAAGCGTATAATAAAACTTCCGGAAAGCGTTACAGGCTGGAAGGAAGTTTCGGGACTGACATCTTCGATAGGAAATATGCCAGCATCGAGCAATTTCTGAACCATGTCGACAATCTGATGTACAGCCAAAAAAGGATAAAAAAAGCGGATATAGGATGATCCGCGGGGCTTGATTCCTTTTAGCGAGTAATTCTTTATGAACTAAAGAGAAACCGTCCTAATAGACTGAAAATTCGTAAAATTTTATTAATTTTAGCCTAAACCACGATATTTGCAGGTTGACCGAAAGCCTGTATTTTATGTATGATGATAACAAGCTCCAAGGAATTCCTAAGATGGAATACCAGCAAAGCCTGAAAATAGAAACAAAACGTTACCATTGGACGGTTAGGTCGGTGAACGAAAAGGTTCACTATATCTGGAGAGTTTCGAAGAAAAAAGTCTGCAACGGGATTGATAGAAATGAAGGTTTGGTTCTAAAGAATCTGTAAAAAGGATTTTTAAGAGGCAATTCTGAAATGAAATCAAACTGAAGTGGGTAATGAGTAAACGGAAGATCTGTAGACGAAGATCTTTTAAGGACGGTGGATAACGGGAAACGAAGTTGAGGGTAATGCTGGGGATACATTGATAAAGGTTCGTTGGAGCTCATTTTTTTTACTTTTCACGTTTGTAGGCTGCGATATACGGAAGGTTTCGGTACTTTTCCTGGTAATCGAGGCCATATCCGACTACAAATTGGTCCGGCATAAGAAAACAGCAATAATCGATGTTAATGGTGAGGAGTCTCTCCGAGGGATTGTCCAGCAGGGAGCATATTTTTAAACTGGCCGGCTTCGCAGCTTCGAGGTGCTGGCAGATATAAGCAAGCGTAAGTCCGGTTCCGACCACATCTTCTACCAAAAGAACATGTTTACCGGTGATCGAAAGGTCAAGATCTTTCACAAATTTTACAACGCCAGTTTTATTCGTTTCATCAGGGAATGCTTTGATCGACAGAAAATCAATGCTTAAGGGTATCGTCAGGTGCCGGGTCAGGTCAGCTAAAAAGTAAAACGATCCTTTTAGGACACTGATCACAACCAGCTCTCTGCCCTGATAGTCGGCATCGATGATTTGCCCGGTTTCGGCGACTTTCTGTTGAATTTCCTCTGCAGTGAAAATAATCTTTCCAACAGCATTAGCATTCATTGCGCAGGTCCTTTCTTATGCCGAATCTCTCCAAGAGGGAATAAAAATCATTTTTAAAGACAATGTTGATGTTGGTACCGGGATAGAGTTGTTTGAGCAGCTCAACCTTTTTCTTTTTTTCGGAAGTATATTTTTGGTTCATCGTGGTCAGTTCTATGAACGTATTAAATCTGGGCAGGTAAAAATCAGGCGAAAACGCCATCGTAACATTACCCTCTTCGTCCCATCGAATCGGGAACGTACGAGGCTCGTACTCCCAGTCAAGGTGGTACATATCTAGGATTCCGGCAAATTCCTCTTCGGATGGATGCTTGAAAATGATCGGCTTCTTACCGTCCTGAGAAGGAGATTCAGCCGCAGGAGAGTAGAACTGCTTGTTTCTGGCATAGTACGCCAGAAGTGCAGCGCCTTCTTCGATGCCAATAAAATCTGTGTTCAGCGTAATACCGTAAAGAGAAGGATCAGACCAGTCTCTATGATAAATAGTGGAAATATACCGTTTGTGTTTGCGGTCGGTCAGCTCCAGGAATCTTTCGGCATTGGAGCGGTCCAGACGGAGATCATGCATGATTCGACCGGTTCGGACTTCATCTGAAGCTATGATTCTGACGTGGATTGCTTCAGGATGGCGAGAGAAAATAATCTGAGCGCCGAGACCAAAGACGATGGCAGGTTGTTCGGAAATATAACTTTTTAGTTTGTCTTCAATATGCTTGGCAAAGGTGAGGCCTTGAGAGGACAGATTCAGATAAAAGCCGGGGCTTTCTTTCAGCATATGCGTCTCATGTTTATCGGCAATCTCCGGCAGCCATTGGTTCACAACAACATCGTGCGTAATCAGAGGCAGATCTAATTTCTTGGCGAGGAGTCCGGCTATTTCTTTCCCCAGGCTTCCTGTTTGTCTGGAAATTGTAAGAAATACCAAATCAGTCACCCCCACAGCAGTAATGATATCGGTTCAGTCCTCAGATTATTATACCATACCAGGCCAATTAGAATCGGAACGCTGGAAATGACTAAACTGGTTTCTTTTTCCTAAGTTTTACAAAGAGAAGAACGGCCGAAAGCAAAATTGCTGCAATACTGATGACTTGGGCTATTTTAAATGGACCAAGCATCAGACTGTCGGTTCTGAGACTCTCAATAATAAAACGGCCTGCCGAGTACAGTAATAAATAAAGCAAGAAAATGATGCCGTCAGGTGTTGATTTCTTCCTGATCAGCCAGAACAAGAACAAAAAGATCAAAGTATCCCATAAAGACTCATATAAAAAAGTGGGATGGTAATATTGGCCGTCAATATACATGCCTTGCTGAATAAAATGCGGGAATTCACTGATAAAGGATTCACTAACCGGGCCGCCATGTGCTTCCTGATTAAGAAAGTTGCCCCATCTGCCAATCGCCTGGCCGATAACCAGACTTGGCGCGATAACATCGGCCACAGACCAGAATTTTAAATCCGGATCTCTGCGGGTAACCCCTAAGACCGCCAGGAAACCGCCGATGATTCCGCCGTGAATGGCTAATCCGCCATGCCAGACAGCCACGATTTCTGCCGGATAAGCGATGTAATAATGCAAATTGAACAGGACGTAATATAGTCTGGCGCCGATCAGAGCAGCAGGAATCATAACAATTAGAAGGTTAAAAAATTTGTCAGGGTCCAGCTTGCGATAGTTCGTGTGATGGTTCGCGAGAATGAGTCCGGCACAAAACGCCAGCGCGATTAGTATACCGTACCAATGAACAGAAAAAGGACCAATCTCAAATGCAATAGGGTTCAAGAAAATCAACTCCCGTATTAATGAATACACTATCTTTCCGGAATTGTCCAGCAAAAATGCCCGATTGAACTCTTCCGGGAATCGTGTAGAAGCATTACTGGATATTTGCGAAAAGACCGATACCGTAGTATTGTGGTGTTATCAGGTAAGTTTAAGGTTATTCTATGATTCTTTGCGATGAATTGTTTTCAGGGGGTAGACAATGCAAATATTATTAATCTATAATCCGCTTGCCGGAAACGGCAGCTTTAATAATCACTTGGACAGCATTATTGAAGCTGTCCAAAACAAAGGCTATTATTTGGTCCCTTACAGGATCAGCACCACGGAAGCCCTCGAAAAAATGGTCTCCTTAGTGGATATCAACAGTTTCAACAGGATCTGGATTGCCGGGGGCGACGGGACGATCCACCAGGTCGTTAATGTTCTTTTTCGTTATGATTGCCAGATCCCGGTTGGAATATATCCGGTAGGAACTGCCAATGATTTTGCTCGTTATTTTCATTTTCCAGAGCGGATCCCAGAAATGACGGAGATCCTGCTTCAGGACTATTTTACTGTTTGTGATATCGGGGTTGCCAATGGCCGCTATTTTTTAAATGTGGCCAGCTTGGGTTTTCTAATCGATGTCAGCCAAAAAACTCCCAAGAGAATTAAACAAAGTTTTGGGACTCTCGCCTATTATTTAAAGGGTGTCGAAGAATTCGCTAACATGAAACCGGTGAAAGTCAGTATTCGGAGTCGGGAAGCCAACCGTGACGATGAAGTGTATTTTATCTTGATTATGAATGGCAAATCGGCAGGCGGCTTTAAGAGGATAGCGCCGCTGGCTTCTATAAGCGATGGACTGCTTGATGTATATATTTTTAAACAATGCCCTGTTCTCGAACTGATCCCACTGGTTATCAAAGTGGCAAACGGCGAACATGCGGAGAGTCCATATGTAGATTATTTCCAGACGGCAGAGCTAACAATCAACTGTCAGGAAACGATTGGCACTGATTTAGACGGAGAAAAAGGATTTAATTTTCCGTTAAGAGTCACCGTTGAACCCGCCAAACTTAAAGTCATTACCAGAGAGAATTAAGAGGATGGCTATCTGGATAAAAACGGTTTTGGCTTCTTAATTTAGACGTAAAAATTTTCAATGCAAACGTTAATAAAAATATTCATATTGAAGACAGGTCCGGGTAAATATTTTTATTTTGGGCAGATTAATGATGAAAACAAATTGCTTTAAAATATTTGATGCAAAGGAGGAATTGTCTTGAGTGTTATCGGCTGGATTATTTTGGGCGGCCTTGCGGGGTGGATTGCCAGCATGATTACAGGTCGTGATGCCAAAATGGGCGTTGGAATGAATATTGTTGTCGGGATCGTCGGGGCGTTCATCGGCGGATGGATCGTCAACATTTTCGGGGGAATAGGGATCAACGGATTTAATGTCTGGAGTTTCTTGGTTGCTCTCCTCGGTGCGGTGATCCTGTTGTCCATCGTCAATGCCTTAACGGGCAGAAAACACCACAATCAGTATCAGTCGTAAATGTTATCCCAGATTTTGATGGATGTTAGAAACGGCGGAGTAGATCTCTAGCCGTTTCCATTTTTTATTTAGCGTTAAATCAAACCAGCAAAACTGACTTAGCACAGTTCTGTCTCGGTGCATACTGATCCACAACACTTGACAAATATTCGGAAATTTGATAGCATTACCTAAAATTATATCATACAGTTTTATATTGGAAGGCTGTACCATGACAGTGTAAAGCATTCGTCTTTAACAGAAATGCTAAGGGGTGAAGGCTTTTTTGGTATATCAGAAAAAATCTAAGCACTTTCTGATATCACGGAGGCATGGCGCCAGTAAAGTTTTCTATAGTTTATAAGATATAAAATGCTAGGAGGAGATTATGTTGAAACTTGCGTTTTCAACCCTGGGTTGCCCGGATTTCAGCTGGACTGATATCTATTCCATGGCCAAGGACTTTGGCTTTGACGGCATTGAAATCCGCGGTCTGGGCAGTGAGATCTTTGCAGTGCAGGCCCAGCCTTTTACTGAGTCTCAGTTGCCACAAACCATAAAAAAGTTATCCGAACTCCGTATTCAAATTCCTTGTCTGTCTTCCGGCTGTTGTCTAAAGTATGCTGAGAAAGCGGAACAGAATCATCAGGAGATCGTTCAGTATATTGAATTAGCCTCCAAGCTAGGAACCCCGTATATTCGTATCCTCGCCGATATCGCACCGCAGCCGACGGGTGAAGTCGATGACGAGGTGGTACTTGCTGCGCTGAACCGTCTGGTACCTCTGGCCGAAGAAAAAGGTGTCACCCTTTTGGTTGAAACGAATGGAGTCTATTCCGATACCTCCCGTTTATGCCATCTTCTCAACCATGTCGCGAGTGACAATGTCGGTGCCTTGTGGGATATGCATCACCCTTACCGTTTTGCAGGGGAGACACCTGGGAAGACCCTACAGAATCTTGGCGCGTATATTAAATATGTACATATCAAGGATTCCGTCGTAGAGAACGGTACTACCCGGTACCGCATGATGGGAGAAGGGGATTTACCCATTGATGAGATGATGCGCGCCCTGCGTTCGATAAATTATGAGGGCTATGTTTCTTTGGAATGGGTCAAACGCTGGGCGTCGGATCTTGATGACGCTGGTGTTGTTTTCCCGAATTTTGCGGAATATATGAGCCAGTATACTGAAAAATCTGCGGTGAAGGGCCATTTATTTGACAATAACGCCAAGACAGGGAAATATGTCTGGCAAAAAGACACCTTGATTGACCTTACCTTTCCCCAGGTACTTGATCGAATGGTGGATGAGTTTCCAGATCAGTATGCTTTCCGCTACACGACCATGGATTATACCCGCACGTATAAAGAATTCCGGGATGATGTCGATACATTTGCACGATCCCTGATTGCCATGGGGGTCAGACCCGGGGACCATGTGGCGATCTGGGCCACCAATGTTCCGCAGTGGTACATTACCTTCTGGGCTGCGACGAAGATTGGCGCTGTCTTAGTAACGGTAAACACCGCGTATAAGATTTATGAGGCGGAGTACCTGCTTCGCCAGTCGGATACACACACGCTGGTCATGATCGACGGATATAAGGACTCCGATTATGTCGGCATTATCAAGGAGCTTTGCCCCGAACTGGAGACTGTCGAGGCCGGAAAGCCGCTGCATATCAAACGGTTGCCTTTCCTGCGCAATATTGTCACGGTTGATTCCAGGCAGAACGGCTGTCTGACCTGGGAAGATGCCATTGCCATGGCTGACAAAGTCCCTATTGAGGAAGTATACCGCCGTGCGCTTTCCCTTAACCGCCATGATGTTTGCAACATGCAGTATACTTCAGGAACCACCGGTTTCCCGAAAGGCGTTATGCTGACACACTATAATGTCGTGAATAACGGTAAAAATATCGGCGACTGCATGGATCTCTCCACAGCCGATCGCATGATGATTCATGTCCCGATGTTCCATTGCTTCGGGATGGTGCTGGCGATGACTGCTTCCATGACCCATGGGGTGACCATGTCCCCGATACCGGCGTTCTCACCGAAGATATCGCTGGATTGCATCAACAGGGAAAAAATTACCGCCTTCCACGGTGTTCCGACCATGTTCATTGCGATGCTCGAACATGAAGATTTTCTGAAAACAGACTTCTCCTACATGCGGACCGGAATCATGGCAGGAAGCCCGTGTCCGGTAAAGGTAATGCAGGATGTCGTTGAGAAGATGAATATGAATGAAATCACCATTGTATTTGGGCAGACAGAGTCTTCACCCGGCTGCACCCAGAGCCGCGTCGACGATTCCGTAGAACTGCGGGTTGCTACTGTGGGCCGTGCTTTGCCTGGTGTTGAATGCAAGATCGTCGATCCAAAGACCGGCGAAGACCTGCCAGATAATGAGGACGGCGAGTTTGTTGCCCGGGGCTACAATATCATGAAAGGCTATTATAAGATGCCTGAAGCGACGGCAGCGGCGATTGATGAAAATGGCTGGTTGCACACCGGTGACCTGGCAAGACGCGATGAGAACGGATATTATAAAATTACCGGACGCATCAAGGATATGATTATTCGCGGCGGGGAAAACATCTATCCGAAAGAAATTGAAGATTTTATTTATACTCATCCAAAAGTCAAAGACGTTCAGGTTATTGGTGTCCCTGACAAACAGTATGGAGAAGAGATCATGGCCTGTGTCATATTAAAAGACGATGCCGAGCTGACCACAGATGAGCTGAAGGATTTTGTCCGCACCCACATGGCCAAGCACAAAACACCGCGTTATATTGACTTTGTGGCAGAATTCCCGATGAATGCCGCAGGCAAAATTATGAAATATAAAATGCGCGAAAGCGCGGTCGAAAAGTTAAACCTTCAGGCCGACAACAGTATTGAAACTGCCTAAGGTACTTCTAGGAAACCTTATTGTGTTTATCAAATGGCAAAAATTTTCTTTGGATGAATAGAAAATTATGGTATAATATTTGCGTAATTCGCAAAATGTGGTGAAACAAGTTGGTCAGGAAGTTTGATTTGATCAAATATAAACCGCTGGAACGAAAATTCCTGCTCTTTAGGTGGGGACTGCTTATTGTCGCCCTGGCTGAGCTGATCCGTTTTCAGGGCTCTTTCACGGGCGTGTTTTTTGTTGGTTTCTTTATCGCCCTTCTATATGATGCATTTATTTCCGTTTGTGTCTTCAGCAAGGACACCAGGGCCGAGAAACTGATCCGACTCAGCTTAGTGCTTGATATTCCTGTTTGTACCTTGTTGATGGCAGGAAATGTTGAATTACTGAATATGCTCTTTTTTTCCTATTTCTTCTTTGTTTCTTTTCACGGCATGCGTTATGGGATTCCGGGTTTGATCATTGCGGCGACCGAAAGTGTAGCCTCTTTATTCATTACGTCATTTAAGATCTCGGATCTGTTTGTATCCGTGAATATCTATCTGTTCAGTCTTGTGCTCCTGGCCTTCGGTTTCATCATTGTGTTTGAAGTCAACAGTTTGCTGAATATCAGCCAATATCAGTTCAGAAAGGCCAAAAATCAGGCGGCCAGAGATCCGCTGACGGGGCTTCCGAACCGTCTGCTGTTGGAAAAGAGTTTTCAGAAGGCTGTATCCAATTATCAGAGGACAGGGCAGCCTTTTTGCATTGCCATTTTTGATATTGATAATTTTAAAAAGATAAATGATCAGAAGGGGCATGTCTTTGGCGATAAGGTCTTGCTGGTTTTAGCCCGTGTTTTAAAAACAAATGCCAGGGCAACTGATTTTATCTGCCGTTACGGCGGTGAGGAGTTTCTGATTATTCTTTATGGTTGCGTCCTGGAGGACGCCTGCCTGAAAGCGGATAAAATCAGGGAAGAATTTGCACTTAACAGTTATTTTGATAAGCCACTGACCGTGAGTGCCGGTGTCTGTCTCTATCAAAAAGGTTGCTCGCTGACTGAAAATATTGAGATTGCGGATAAAGCACTTTACGCTGCCAAAACAGCAGGGAAGAACAGGGTCATCTCAGGCAGCCGTTTTGGCGTTGATCCTTTCCATAAAGAAGCTTAAAGATCAAAATCCTCCACCTAAGTTTTCTAAATTATTTTAATATTTCCTCAGTCCGGCGGAATACTTTTCGGAAATGAAAACCGTATATGGACAGGGTTACTGCCAGCGGAAATATATTACGGCGTTTCCGCAGAGACCAAATGATCAGTTTCCAGTAGTAGCGTCTTTCCTGGCCGATAATTCCCAAACGGAATACCGATCTGATAAACGCGAGTACCTGGCAACGGTCGATTCGCTGAGCCGTAAATCCAGCAGGCTCGTACTGTTCTAAAAATGTCAGGACCCGCTCATAATATTTTCTTGGAGAGTAGATCGTATCGACAATTCGTTGATAGCCTTTGACCAGCAGGCGGCTTTCCATTTTTGGTATGAAGTTCATTGAAAAGTCGGTGTTGTCGCCGCTGATGCTTTTTAACAGTCGGCCTTCCGCAGCCAGACGCTGATATAGTTTGGTTCCTTTCGGCGCATTCAGCAGCCCGACCATCGCGGTAACGATCCCGCTTTCCTGAATAAAGGTTACCAGTTTGTCAAAAATAGAGGCATTGTCGTTGTCAAACCCGACAATAAAGCCGCCTTGAACTTGAAGGCCGAATTTCTGGATTTTTTTAACACAAGCAATTAGATTGCGGTTTTTATTCTGAAGCTTATTGCACTCAACCAGGCTGTCTTCATCCGTGGTTTCAATTCCGATAAATACAGTCATAAACCCCGCCTTGACCATCAGATTCATAAGGATGTCATCATCAGCCAGATTGATCGAGGCCTCTGTGATAAACGAAAACGGATAATTTCTTTGTTTCATCCAGCTGATCAGCGCAGGCAAGATCTCATCCTTTAATTTCTTTTTGTTACCAATAAAATTGTCATCGACCAGGAAGATGCCTCCCCGCCATCCGGCCTGATAAAGGGAGTCCAATTCTGACAGGAACTGCGGAGCGGTCTTGGTGCGGGGCTGGTGGCCGTATAAAGATGTAATGTTGCAGAAATCGCAGTGGAATGGACATCCGCGTGAATATTGAATATTCATCGTTGCGTAGTGTTTCATATCGATAAGGTCCCACAAAGGCGCAGGAGTATTTCTGATATCCGCCCATTCCTCCGTTGTATAAATGTGCGCTGCCGATCCGTTCACAAGGTCACGTATAAAGGCAGGTACAGTGGTCTCCCCTTCATTCAGCACGAGATGATCTACATCATCGTACTCCTCGGGCTCGGAAGTAAAGAGGGGACCGCCTGCAGTGATTTTGACTCCAAGGGCATGACAGCGGTTGATGATTTCCCTGACGGATTCCTTCTGGACGACCATGGCACTGATCCAGACATAATCGGCCCACAAAATATCCCGATCCTTGAGTTTCGTTACATTCATATCGACAAGACGCTTTTCATAGTGTTCTGGCAGCATAGCAGCTATTGTCAGTAGTCCAAGCGGCGGAAACCCAGCTTTCTTGGACACGAACTTCAGCGCATACTGGAAACTCCAATAGGTTAGCGGTATTTGCGGGTAAACAAGTAAAATTTTCATAGATTCGCCCTTTCTGTTCTATTGACTGGCATAGCCATTTATAGCATATCCACTTTTTACTTGCTCAAATCGTTTCTGGTTTATTCGCTAATTGATCCGAACGACACCAGACATTGCAATTTATCATCTAGTAAATTAAAATAGATATAGAATCAAGAAAGGGAGAGAATAAGATATGGGGGAAAATGCTGAAGATATACCAAGTAGCATCATTTCAAATGACTCTTTATTAGGATTTTGTGAAAGGCTTTGACAATCCTGTACCAGGAATGATTCTGCCTTTTTATTATTATCAGGAGGAACAATCATTGATTACCGGGATTTTGTTTTTAGTCGTGCTGATTGCGCTCAATGCCTTTTTCGCTGCCTCGGAGATTGCTTTGATCTCCCTGAATGACAATAAAATCAGAATGATGGCTGAAGATGGCGACAAAAAGGCCAAAATTTTAACCAATTTGCTGGGCGAGCCGAGCAGGTTTCTTGCGACGATCCAGATTGGGATAACGCTGGCGGGCTTTCTGGCCAGTGCATTTGCTTCGGAGAATTTTTCCGATCCGCTAGTTTCGTTGCTGATAAAGCTTGGAGTTCCCGTTTCAGCATCCTTGCTGAAGACTATAGCCGTTATTCTAATTACCATCATTTTATCTTATTTCACGCTGGTACTCGGAGAGCTTGTGCCGAAAAGAATTGCGATGAATAAAGCTGAAAAGATCGCCTGGTTTGCTGCAAGTCCGCTGTATATCCTGTCTAAAATTGCCTCACCATTTGTAAAAATGCTTACGGCGTCGATGAATGTGTTTGTCAGGCTTCTCGGGGTAGATCCGAATGCGGAAAACGAGCAGGTCACTGAAGAAGAAATCCGCATGATGGTTGATGTCGGCGAGGAAAAAGGCGCTATCCATGAAACAGAAAAACTGATGATTAACAATATTTTCGAATTTAACAATAAAACAGTTTCCGAAGTCATGACCCATCGCACGGATATTGCAGCGCTGCCGATTGAAGCATCTTTGAGTGAAGTCATTGCCTTTATCAATCATGAGAAGTATTCCAGGATACCCGTCTATGAGGAGAATATTGACAATATTGTCGGGGTGCTGCAATCCAAATACCTTTTCCAGTATTTAACGAACAACAGCAATCCGGAGACATTTCATCTGCGGGACGTTGTCCGGGAACCCTATTATGTACCGGATTCGAAACGCACCGATGAATTATTCAAAGAACTTCAGCTGAACAAGACACATCTGGCTGTGATCATTGATGAATACGGCGGGACGGCCGGTATTGTGACGCTGGAGGATCTTATTGAAGAAATTGTCGGCAACATTTTTGACGAGGATGATGAAGTCGAACTGGAATTTGAAAAGATCGATGAAAATACCTATATGATCAACGGGGCGACGAGCCTCGATGCGGTTCAAGATTATCTCGGCGTGGAGCTGCCGATTGAAGAATACGAGACCCTAAGCGGTTTTCTGGTTGGACAGCTCGGAAGAATCCCCGGAAGAGATGATAAGCCTTCCTTAGAATTCAACAGTTTGATGTTTAAGGTTGAGGAAGTCGATGAAAAAAGGATTGCCAAAGTGAAGGTCTGCAGGCTATAACACTTAGGTTTCTAGTCCGTGGCCGTCAAAAGGCCGCGCTTCGCCATCCAGGCTCCGCTTGTCGCGGAACTGTGGCACGCAGACTAATAAAACATTCTTGAAATAAATACCCAAATATATGCTTGCCTTAGACTCCCTGGTTGGTCTGTGTGCCACAATTCCGCTTTCGGCCGTTGCGTCCTCCTTGACGCAAACAGCCGCGCTTCGCCTCCATGCTCCGCTTAACGCTGGAATTGTGGCCCCCAGACCTAATTGGGGGCAATCAACTTTGCATGAATTATTTGAGCAGAGAATTTAAGAACGCTATTATACGAATCATATGCTTGTTAGGAATTGGCTTCTTTTATTCTGCCAAACCTTTTGGAGGTGTTATATTTGGGAGAAATAAGTTTTGATCCGAATCAGAATAATCGAAATGCTAATAACAAGGCAGAGCTTAAGATATTTGACCCGCAGCCATGCTGCTGCGGGGATGACAGTTTAGCAGGGTCTGTGACCGTTTATGACAAGGAATGCGGCTGGATTACAGGTGAAATAAAAACACCGGCGGGGCTGGTGCCTCAGGTTTCGACGAACTTAACAGCTTTGGATATCCTGGGGGGATGGAAAGCCCGCTGGGGCATCAACCGGATGAATTATAAAATCAATCCCGGGCTTTATGCTGTCGGCAATCCGGATGAACATTCTGAGGTTCTGGTAACGGCCAATTACAAAATGACCTTCGATGCCCTTCGCAAGGAGCTGGCCGGACTTCAGGCCTGGATCCTGGTGCTTGACACCAAAGGTATTAATGTCTGGTGTGCGGCAGGCAAGGGGACATTTGGCACGGTGGAACTCAGCAGTCGGATCGAGAAAACCAGGCTTGCTCGGATTGTGTCACACAGGACATTGCTTCTGCCGCAGCTCGGCGCTCCCGGGGTAAGTGCGCATCAAGTCCACAAACAAACCGGTTTCAACGTCGTGTATGGTCCGGTCAGAGCTTGGGATATCCGTGAATTTATCGCTTCCGGAAGGAAAGCGACAGCCGAAATGCGGACTGTGAAGTTTACGGCGTATGACCGGTTGGTACTTACGCCGATGGAACTTACCGGTACATTTAAGATATCCTTGATGATTTTAGGCATTTTATTTATCTTTAATCTGATCCGTCCAGGAGCTTTTGGGATTACTGACTTTTATGCCTATGCCGGGGCGCTGATTGTAGGCTGTGTTCTGACCCCGGTTTTGTTGCCGTGGATTCCCGGAAAAGCATTTGCCTGGAAGGGATGGCTTCTGGGCTTACTTTGGGCGGCAGCAGTGAATGTGCTGAACGGCTGGCCGGAGGAGCTTTCCTACAGCTGGTTCAGGGCTCTGGGGTATTTGCTGGTTCTGCCGTCAATTTCTGCGTTTTATGCGATGAACTTCACCGGATCTTCGACATATACTTCGTTTTCCGGCGTTATGAAGGAAATGAAAACCGCTGTTCCGGCTATTGCGGTTACCATATGTATCGGTTGTATTCTCATTCTGCTGAGCAGTTTATTCGGGTTGTAAGGGGGAAGCCTATATGAAGCACCGCTATCTAAAAAATGTTTCAACGCTTACGCTTAAATACGAGAAATGCACCGGCTGCGGAAGATGTCTCGAGGTCTGTCCGCATCAGGTCCTGGGTTTAAAATGCAAAAAAGCAGAGATACTGGATATAGATCTCTGCATGGAATGCGGCGCCTGCGCCCGTAATTGTCCGTTTGAGGCGATCGATGTCAAGTCCGGCGTGGGCTGCGCCTCGGCGGTCATCACGGGGTGGCTTACAGGGACAGAACCAAGCTGCGACTGCTCAGGGGGCAGCAGCGGGGGATGTTGCTGACCATGGGATAGACAATTATTTTTTCTTCAGTCTTTTGAAAAAAATTTTCGCCATTAGCCATCCTGCCATCAGAAGTGCGATCAGATAGCCGATCAGGCTGATGACCGGAATCCCAAGCAGCCGGGGCGTGATGCTCGTCATACAGACCAGACTGGCCCCGATTAGGAAGGCCGCACTGAGAATGCTCAAGACGAGCTTGTCCATAATCATGTCGGCCTGACGTACGGGTTCATCGGCACTGGACAGATCAATATTGATCTTGGCCTGTCCTCTCATCGCCATTTTGAGGATGTTGGCGAACTGAACCGGCAATTCCAGACTGTTTTTGGTGAAACCGTACAAAGAAAGCCCTGCAGAAACCAATTCCTGTCTTGCATCCAACTCACTTAGGAATTTTCCGGAAACGTGATTGGCCATGATTTGAATGAAATTGACTTTCGGACAACATACGGCGAGTACTCCCTCGATCGTAATGACCCCGCGCCCAAGTATCGTGAAGCCTGTCGGTAGGGATATCTGATGGAAATTAAGAACTTCCTTGACTTCTTCCATGATCTGGCCAAAATGCAGCTCAGACAGATCCAAATCACCATAGCGCTCCAACAAGCTTTCGATATCTTCATAGAGCCTGGTGTGGTTTACCCTGCCTTTGATCGTATCGAGTAATAGAAATACTTCTTTTAATCCTTCAATATCATGCTGGACGATAGCCAGGATGATTTTTTTCAACAGCAGCCGGTCATGATTATTGATTTTTCCAACCATCCCTAAATCGAGCCAGACGATTTTTCCGTCTCGGATAAAGATATTTCCCGGATGCGGATCCGCATGAAACAAGCCGTCATCGACAATTTGTTTGACATAATTTTCGGCGAGTTTTATTCCGATCTCATTTAGATCGTAGCCAAGTGCATGAAGCTTATCAAGATCATCGATTTGAACGCCATCGATGTATTCCATAACAAGTACTCTCGGGGTGCACAGCTGACGTTCGATCAGTGGAAAGGCAATATACTTCACACCTGTATTCAGGTCGGTAAATTCTTTGATATAGTTTGCTTCGGCAATAAAGTTCATTTCCTGCTGGGCAGTCGCCCACATTTCATCGATAAACATTCTAAAGTCGATATCTCCGACATTGATGTTTAAGACTTTGATCAGCGAGATTGCTTTTTTCAGCAGTTGGATATCCCGTTCCATCGTTTGATAAATTCCGGGGCGTTGCACCTTCAGCACGACGACTTTGCCGTTTTTCAGCACGGCTTTGTGCACCTGCGCAATCGATGCCGAGCCGATGCACACAGGGTCGATTTCCTGAAAAGCTTCCTCTGGGGCGAAACCGTATTCTGAGGCGATGACCTGAAGCACTTCTTCATAAATCATCGGCTTCACATCGGTCCGCAGCTCGGCCAGTTCATTGCAGTAACTCTTCGGGAGCATATCTGTGCGCATAGACATAATCTGACCGAGCTTGACATACGTCGGGCCGAGGTCTTCCAGGATGAATTTTAGCTTGGCTGGAGAAACGCCGTGGATGATTCCATGGCGTTTCAGCACAGTGACCATTTCCTTTAAGCGGGCTGCGGATGATAGTTTGACCTCAGTTTGGGTCATTCTTTTTCTCCATCTCTGCGAGCTTTTCTTTGAGTACAGAGAGCTCTTCTTCATTGAGCGTGTTAACCTTTTGCAGAAGATCCTCCATGTGACGGGCGGAAGAATGATGATGTAGATTTTCAGAAAGGTTGCGTTTTAATTCCTCGTTGATGACTTTGCCTTGTTCGACGGTAAGCTCACCTTTTTCAATTAATGAATCAATGACTTCCTTAGCTTTTTCGGCCGTCGTCGCTATTGCCCCAATTCCCGCCAGAAAGAATTTTTTCATTTCATCGCTTGCATTCATACTTTAACAACCCCCTTTATGCTTTTAGTATATCTAAAAATAGGTCTAAAATATATAGAAAATGTAAAATGTTTACTTATGCCTAATCTTTGGATTGATCGATTTTTCAGATATTCATTGCTCTGGGATTTTGTGTTAAGATATGACTAAAGCTATATTTTAACCCTCACAACCGCAAGCTACTCGAGAATAACGACAAGGAGGAAAATACGCGATGAAAGTGATCAGGAATCTCTTCGTTACATTCATGTTTTTGGCTTTAGTGAGCCTGGCAGGGTGTCAGTCGCAGACAGGACCAACTCCGGAGCCTTCTCCTGAGCCTGAACCCTCTGCTGTTGGAACGATGAAAGCAGCGGTCTATTATCTAAAGGATAGTAATAATGAAACATACCTGGTCAGAGAGGTGCATGAGATCCCGAAAAGCGCAGGTGTTGCCCGGGCAGCTCTTGAGGAGCTAATTAACGGTACCCCTGTAACGGCAGGCGCATTTAAGGTACTTCCCGCCGACACGAAAATTTTAGAAGTTAATATTGAAAACGGCTTGGCAACCATTGATTTTTCCGAAGAGGTGCTGCATGCGAACGTTGGTGCCAGCGGCGAAACGCTTGGAATTGCCAGCATTGTCAATACACTGACGGAGTTCCCGACGATCAAAAAAGTTCAGTTTATCGTAAACGGCAAGGCTGAAAACGGCATGGACTGGTGGGGCCACGTCGGTCTTTATGAGCAACCCTTTGCCAGGGATCTCAGCTCGGTCTATGAACCGGCGATCTGGGTTACGGCTCCTGTCGACGGCCAAACCATAACGAGCCCACTGAAGATCACCGGAAATGCCCAAATCTTCGAAGCTGTCGTAAGCTACCGCTTAAGGGATGCACAAGGTAATATTCTGGCAGAAGGCAACACAATGGCGGCAGCAGGGGCACCAGGCCGAGGCGATTTCGAAGCCTCGCTGACATTTACGCCGTCGGCAGCAGGAAGCGGTCAGCTCGAAGTATTCGAGTCCAGCATGAAGGACGGAAGCGATCTGAATAAGGTCATTATTCCTGTTAAATGGTGATCGGATTAAGTTTTCTTATTAAAATACAAAACCGATTAAGCAGGGATTAGTCACACCGTAAGATAAAGCTTACGCCAGTGCAGCAAGACAGCCAGCAGGACCCAGAGCCCGGTATAAATCGCAATAAAGCCAAGCTGAGGGTTGGTACTCCAGGATTTCACCCAGTTATAAGAAAATTCAAAAACCGAGAGGGTATTCCCATTCATTTTCAGGATCATATGATGCATAACCGAGAATACCATCGAAGAACCAAAATACAGCAGGATCGCATTGCGGCCGATCGCCTCAAACACCCAGTAGACAGGTGCCCGGAGCT
This sequence comes from Dehalobacter sp. 12DCB1, assembly GCF_004343605.1. GTDB lineage: Bacteria > Bacillota > Desulfitobacteriia > Desulfitobacteriales > Syntrophobotulaceae > Dehalobacter. Next base: position 165,629 of record NZ_POSF01000018.1, on the reverse strand, counting down.
TGCTGATAACCGGGATCTGCGGGTCCCAGATCAAGTGGGCAAAGGCCAAAACAAGAATGGTGGCACCGGATGACAGCGTCACAAAGGACGGTGTCCAGAGTCGTTTGCCGATTGGGATAAAGTTGGACAGCAGCGGGGTAAGCAGCAGAAGAACACCAGCCAGAGCCAGGATTTTCAAGAAATTTCGGCTAATGTTTTTATTGTTCAAAAACAAACCTGCCGTATAACCGAAAAGCGTGCTGGTAATTGCGGAAAAAAGCGTACATATTCCTTCCGGATCATATCCGGCATCGCCGTGAACATAAAGATGGCTCTTTGTGAAAATAAACGGATCAATCATTCCGGATAAATTATGGTCCGGCGAAGGTAAACTGTCCGGAAAAGACTGGCTTGTATATAAGAGAATGCCAAGATAGGCAGCCAGAATAAGTAGTCCGGCGGTGAATGGCCAGAACCATTTCCCGGATACTCTGGCGATCAGAGCTGTCATAATTCCGGTAAAAGCCAGAACCTGAAGAACTCCGGTTAAGCGCAGCTCGGAAAGATGAAATTCCCAGGATACCAGGGAATTAAAAATCAGGCCAATGATAATTAGCACAAAAAACCTTCTAATTAGTCGTCCCCATGGCACATGTTTGCGGTAGGCAATCGCCATACTGGTTCCGGAAAGTGTCACAAAGGCTGGAAAAGCAAAGTCGATGGCGGTATAACCAAACCACGGAGCATGCGTAATATAGGCCCCGTAGAGAGGCCCTTCCGGAACAAAGGTGAGGAACAAAAGCAGTACGGACAGAGCCCGCGCAAAATCAAGGGCTTTAATCCGGTTCGTTATTCTTTTCATAGCGTTATCCTTTAATCGAAGTTTGTAATAATTTTTAATACATTTCTATTATATATTTACATGTCAATGATATTACTGGCTACCAAGTCCAGTGGGCTTCTAAAATTTTTTGGGCTAGGCCGAAATTGTAGCTCGTTGATAGGATACCGGTACTGTAGCGTCCAGCATCCGGGTTCCAGACGTAATAAGCATTCAGGGCGTTCTGATATTGGATCATGTTTTCCTGGGAGACGGATCTCGTTATATTTGCCGCCGGATAGAGATCCCAGAGCGGCCGGGAAATAATATAGCGGCACGAGGATATGAGGTTTTCATTCTGAAGCTCATGAAGTGCGGTACCTCCAGCTGCATGATCCGGGTGGGTATCGCCGGGGGACATCGCTTGATGAAGCGCTTGCGGATACTTAGCTTCAAAAGTCAGGATAATTTCGCGGACCGAGGCCGGAGTCACCTGACCATCTGGAAGGTCATAGACATAAATGTTATCCGTCTGGATGCCGAGGTATCTGGTTGATTCATAGAAATCCCGCACGCGCGCTTCTGTGAATTCAGCAGGCGTGATAGGTGGAAGGGCATATGCCGCGAGCCGGTCGTTAACTTCTTTAAATGCGCCGCTTGCTGCACCTTTGGTCAAAAGTACCAGGACGACAGGCTGATAGTGATTTTGCGCTTCCAGAACAGCAGCTCCCATGTTTAAAACCTCATCATCCGGATGCGGGACATAAAAGATAGCCGCCTGATCAGAAAATGACGAATCTGTTAAAGGTTCGGACGTGGTCGATGGATTGTCGGAAGGAGAACCTGATGAGTTAGATTGACCAGCTGTATCAGTGGCATCTCTGTCGGTATTGTCAGTCATGTCTGAAGTATCAGAGAGGGTATCGGAAGAATTGTCCGCTGAATTATCAGAAGAAACATCAAAATAATCCGTTGCCGAGGGGACCGAATTATTCTGGTTAGCTCCACTGTTTACTAGGGTCCACTTTACCCCGGCAAGCGTGATAAATATAAAGATGATCCATAACAGTATCCAATATTTTTTTTTCATCGGTCCTAAACCCATCCTGTTTTAGATAGATATTCAGCTACCTATTCTACATGTTCTTTCCCAAGCACTTTTTCGATAAAGACTTTGGCCAGATGAGGATCAAACTGGGTTCCGGCATTTCTCAGGATTTCTTCTGCAGCAGATCTCTCGTCCATAGCTTTTCGATAAGGCCGGCTGCTGGTCATCGCATTATAAGCATCGGCAATCGCCACGATTCTGGCTTCCAAAGGAATCTCTTCACCTTTCAGACCTTTGGGATATCCCTTCCCGTCCCATCGTTCATGATGAGCCAAGACGTAATCCGAGAGATGTGCATATTCATTCATTGTGCTGAGGATTTCATGGCCGAGCTCCGGATGACGCTTAATTTCCGCCATCTCAGAATCAGTCAGCTTGTCCGGTTTGTGAAGAATCCTGCTGTCGAGACTGACCTTGCCAATGTTTCTGATGAGTCCAATTATCTCAAGATTTTCAATGTTTTTCTCGCTCAATTCCAGGGTTTGACCGATTTCGGCACAAAACTCACTTACCTGAGCGGATTCTTTTTCTTCCATATCATTCTTATGGTACAGAGTTTCCATGATGATTTCGATTAAAGCATTAGCCGGTCTGTTTTTGGCTGTGCTCTTAGTTTTCTCTACAGCTTCCTTATAGACGAGAGCAATTTCATTTTCTTTCTTTTTTATTGTATCACAGCCGGTACATATGGGAAGGTCCAGCGCGTCTAATTTTTCTTTATTTACCAAGTCATTAATCCGGTTTACAAGAATATCGGCCTGTTTGGAGTTAGTCTTTGGCAGCAAGATCATAAATTCATTTTCACTGACTCTGGCAACAATATCGTCAACACGGCATTCCTGTTTAATAACTTCAGCGACTCTTTTGATTAGGTTGTCTCCTTCGGCATTGCCGAAGGCTTTCTTTACCTCGTCCAGGTAATCGACGTCAATGATGGCTAGAGAGATCGGTAGATTTCTTTCGGTATTCAGTCTTTTAAATTCTTCCTCAAAAAACTTACGGTTGTATAAGCCAGTAAGCGGATCGTGAAAGCTTAATGATTCAGTTTTGGCAAGTTTTTTGTTTTTTCTGGCCAGTTCTTTAAATACAAGTACGATACCCTGGATATGGTTTTCTTTATCCTTCACCGGTTTGGACTTACTCTTGACCGGACGCTTTTGACCCGTTTTAGAGAGCAAGACAGCATTTTTGGCAAATACAACATTTTTGCCTGTTTTAAGCACACTCAGCAGATTGTCGCCAAGTACTTCATGGGTATCTGCGTTCAAAAGCTGAAATACTTCGGTCAGCGGTTTGTGAAGCGCTTCTTCGTTCGTCCAGCCGGTAAGCAATTCGGCCTTCTGACTTAATAATTGTATATTGCCTTGTATATCCGTCAAGATAACAGCGTCACTGATCGATTCGAAAGTCGTTTCTAACCATCCCCGGTCTTGTTTCATATCCCTATTCTCCTTATATAAAACAAACTATAAGATGCAATAATCAAACGGGTAATTAATATATCGTCATATTTTTTCAAATATTTAGGAAAATTTTTGAAGATCATAGAGGAAGTAACATTTTAGTGCTGAATATACTTTAAGGAAAATAATTCAATATTCTAAGCAACGGATGATTCGGCGTATCCTTGGATTAAAAAACGACGTTAAGGAGGTTTTTTCTATGGATGGGATCAAGGACAAAATCGGCAAGCTGATCGATGAAGTCAAGGAGAAAACCACAGATTTTAAGGGCAAGGCAGAAGATACCTTCGAAGAAGTAAAGGAGAAAGCGGAAGCCCTCAAAGACAAGGCCGGTGAAGCCTATAAAGAAGTCAAGGAGAGGGCTGAGGTTCTGAAAACGAAGGAGGACTATATCATGGAAGTTGAACAAGCTTTCAGAATGCCTTTAATAGGGGACAAGGCGCCGTCTTTTAAAGCAGTGACGACACAGGGCAATATCAGTTTCCCGGAAGACTATTACGGCAAGTGGGTCATCCTTTTCTCTCATCCGGCAGATTTTACCCCGGTCTGTACAACTGAATTTATGACCTTTGCTACGATGGAAGAAGAATTCAAAGCGTTGAACACTTCGCTCGTCGGTTTGTCGGTCGATTCCCTTTATGCACATATCGCCTGGCTCAGAAAAATCCAGGAACTTGAATGGAACGGCATGAAAAATGTTGAAGTGAAGTTTCCGCTGATTGAGGATATCAAGATGGAAGTGGCTAAAAAATACGGGATGATCCAGCCCGGCCAGTCCACGACTCAGGCGGTAAGAGCTGTCTTTGTGATTGATCCGAAGGGAACGATCCGGACAATCCAGTATTATCCGCTTTCCACCGGAAGAAACTTTGATGAAATAAAACGAATCATTATCGCGCTGCAAAAAGCAGATGCGGACCAGGTTGCGACGCCTGCGAACTGGCGACCGGGACAGGATGTCATCGTACCTACGGCCGGTTCCTGCGGTACCGCAAAAGAGAGAATGGAGAATCAGACGGAAGATCAATATTGTCTGGACTGGTTCCTCTGTTTCAGACGCGAAAAAAGTAAATGATGAAGGCCTTGCAGCCACCGGAAAAGACGGGAAAACATAGTTCTTGGCCGGTGGTGGATGATATAAAATTTTTTTGGAGGTCTCCAATGAAAGTTACGAAAGCCGTAATACCTGCAGCAGGTCTTGGAACGAGATTTCTGCCTGCAACGAAGTCCTTGCCGAAAGAGATGCTGCCGATTGTTGATAAGCCGACGATTCAATACATTGTAGATGAAGCTATAGCCTCAGGTATCAAAGATATTTTAATTATTACTGGCAGGGGCAAGTGGCCCATCGTCGACTACTATGACCGTTCACCTGAGCTTGAAGCTCATCTAAAAAAGAACGGCCAGCTTGACCTGCTTGAGAAAATAAAGAATCTTTCTTATATGGCAAATATCCATTATATCCGCCAGAACGAACCACTTGGCCTCGGACATGCCATTTATTGCGCAAAGTCATTTGTAGGACAGGAACCGTTTGCAGTTCTTCTAGGTGATGATATTATTAAATCGGAAACACCGGCAACCCAACAACTCATGGATATAGCCGAAAAGACTTCTTCCAGTGTGATCGGGATTCAGGAAGTACCAGAGAGTGAAGTTAACAAATATGGGATTATTGATCCGTTGGACCACCAGGGCAACATCTGGCGCGTGAAAAATCTTGTGGAAAAACCAATTCCGACCAAAGCTCCTTCCAGATTGGCTATCATGGGCAGATATATCATTAATCCTACCATATTCAAATACTTAGAAAGTATTAAAGTAGGAGCGGGAGGAGAAATTCAACTTACTGATGCGTTGAAAGCACAAAGCAGGGATGAACAGCTCTATGCCTGCCTGTTTGAGGGTAAACGCTACGATGCAGGCGACAAATTGGGTTACCTAAAGGCTACAGTAGAGTTTGCGTTGGAGTCGCCAAATCTTGGAACAAAATTTGCGGAATACCTTGACGAACTATATCTTAACAGAAATAAAATAACGCAAAGAAAAACTAAGAAAAGAGGCAGCTCCGCTGCTTCCTAAGAGCCAACGGAGAAGAAGTAAGATTCAGGCCAATAAAAAGCCCTAAAAAGGATGCAAAGAAATTTTCTTTACATCCTTTTCATATAGCTTCAATAAATAAAATATCATGGAACCTGGTTGGGATTTATGGAGGTTTTGGTTGGTACTGTCAATAAAGGTGTAGTCTTTATTTATTCAGCTCAATTTAAATTCATTAGTTTTTTTATTCAGTTACTATACTGCGACCGGTGTCGAAGTCTGAAGTGCAGCACTATTGGTTACAAGTGTCTGATGATTGATCAGCTTGTCAACAGTTTCGACTAAATCTTCCAGGTCAAAGGGCTTACTTAGCAAACCCTGGAATTGATCCTGATCAGGTAAATTTTCTGCGTTAGGGATTGAAGCCGTGATAATGACTGCAGGAATACTGCAAAGCCTTTTGTCATTGCGCATTTTCTGGATAAGATCTCTGCCATCCATTTCTCTCATAATCAAATCAGTAAGGACTAAATCAGGAATAAAACCGGTGTACATCAGGTACAGACCTTCCATGGCGCTTTTCCGCACTTCAACCTGATGCCCTTCATCGGTTAACACGGTTTGAATAACCATTCCAATAACGGGGTTATCTTCAACGACCAATATTTTATTCATGTGTCAATCCTCCAATTAAATATGGATTAGGACTATTTTCAGTATAACACTGGGGTAGAGCGAATAGTGTCGAGTCGTGTTTCCTTAATCAGACTTACATGGAAAAAATAGTGTAATATCTGGAAGGAAATCATCAATTCTGGTCGAATTTGCTTATGTACAGATTGGATAGGCAAAGGAGGACCATGACCGTGTCCGAGTGGATTGAGGCAGTCGAAATGTTCAAGTCGGAACGCTGGAACATTTTTTTGCAATGTATCGGAGCAGGTTTGCATTTGGAATTGATGATTGTATCTGAAAATGATACGTTATTAACGAAAAGGCCTGAGTCTTGCTCCATTTGTCATCAGACATATGAAGCGTTCAGCTGGCAAATTGTTCGCTGGCCATTGAATGATGGTTTCTTTCTGGATGCAGTGGAGTGCTCTTCCTGCCGGCAGGAAAAATCAAATTTTTCTGTGACTGATCGGGCGCGTTTAGCTGCGGATATGCTCAGCAGCTTCCAGAATGCGCTGGCCGGATTTAGCGGAGAGATGCGAACTGTTGAATTATCTGCTTTGCGTAAATTGAACCATACTGTAATATCGCTTTGTCACGGAGAAGAAAGCGTTCAGGATCAATTGCTTGAGCTTATTTTAAATGCTCTGATTATCCTGCTTGATGCAGAGGGGAGCTGGCTGGAGTATACGGACGCAGGATTCTCTGCCTTAATGATCAAAGGTGATGAGCATGCGGTAGAGGCTGCCCGTTTAAACAGATATTCTTTTGAAACAATGGTCTTTGAAATCAAGCAAGGTAATTTACACGGAGAGTTAGGCGTTTTACAGCCTCGTGATTTCAGTCGGGCGGAATTTCTGCTCCCTCTAATGGCAGAAGAATGTATCATTGCTTTTGATGGGGTTTGTTTATGCCGACTGCTCAAGAAACAGCTGGATGTACTTTTGGGTGCGGTTGGCAGTGCAGTTGTTATGATTGACCGTCATTATCGAATTATCTATGCCAACAGACAAGCAGAGCAATTGATGAATGGTGCAAATGTTGACCTGCTCGGAAGCCCGATCGCTGATTGGCCGGGACCGTGGCTGGGTTATATCCGTTCCAATACCATTATCCCTGTTGGCGGACAAATGGATTCTTTCCCGACTAAGTACAGTGATTCCGACATTTGCCGCGTTGACTGGCAAGTATCTCCGCTGCTGGAAGAAACAACAGTCAGAGGCTGGTTGCTGCTGCTTGAGGATCGGACGGATTATTACCGCTGGCAAGAGAGTGCCCGTCAGGCTGAACGTTTTGAGGCGACTGCAAAGATGGTGGGCGTCCTGGCGCATGAGCTACGTAATCCAATCAGTGCGGCAAGCGGACTTCTACAGCTCATGGGCCGCAAGAAAGATCCTGAACTGACACGCAATTATAAAGACCTGGTTTTGAGGGAACTTGACAGGGTCACCCGTTTATTAAATGAATTTTTATTACTTGGAAAACCATCCAACATTGAAGCTGAACCGATTGACCCAGTTGCTTTTCTCCAGGAACTTATGCCATTGTTTCAAGGAGAAGCCATGGGTACAAAGTCGGATATTATTTTGGAAACAAGAAAGGTTTCACCGGTGGCAGCTGATCCAGGCCAATTAACGCAGGTCATGCTAAATTTGGTACGAAATGCAGTCCAGGCTGCAGACGCCGGGGGCAGAGTAATCATTTGGTTGGAAGAACGCGGCAATCAGGTTTGTATCGATGTCATGGATAACGGGCCGGGATTAACGCCGGAAGCCATTAAAAATTTATTCCGTCCGTTTTTTACCACGAAAGAAAGGGGAACCGGTCTCGGACTTCCAATTGTTCGGGCTATCGTACATAATCATGGCGGTGAAATTACGGCTTTTAACAGAGAAGATGGTGGCGCTGTCTTTTCAATGAGTTTCCCCCCGGCGGCAAACCAAAAAAACAGTGAGACTGACGTCCTGATTGCACTGGAAGATAATTTGTTTAATTATCCGTTGGAGCAGGCCCTTTTGAGCACTGGGGTAAAAGTAATAACGATTTCAGGCCTAAAAAGGGCGCTACAAGGCTCCGATGAAATGGGCTCCTTTGAAATTTATCCCAAAGTCGTTATTGCCGAATCACCGGATGGGGAGGGTGGCCCGAAGACGTCAGCATTAATTGCTGAATGCCGCAAACAATGGCCTGATTCCAGGATCTTGCTGCTTGTGACGTCAATGCAGCCGTCATTAATGGTTAAAGAAACGGATGAAACAATACAGTACAGAGGGAACCAGCAAGTAAGCTATTTGCAATATTCTGTTGATCTGACCGAATTGATCAGTACAGTTCAGCGTTTGTTAGAATATTGAAATAATATTCTTTGGCTGGCAAAGAGCGGTGAGGAACCGTTGTGCAAGACAGTATGTTTGATTATAATGGTTACAGAGAGGAGTGGTTCGATGGTTAACGAATTCAAACAGTTCATCATGAAAGGTAACGTTGTCGATTTGGCGGTAGCCGTAATTATTGGTGGTGCCTTCGGGAAGATTGTCACGTCTCTAGTTAATGATATACTGATGCCGGTTATCGGATTCTTGCTCGGAAGGATTAATTTCACCAATCTGAAAATTGTAATTACGGAAGCTACAGACGGTGTACCGGAAGCAGCGATCAGGTATGGCGCATTCATTCAATCGATTGTTGATTTTCTGATTATTTCACTGGCCATCTTCTTTATGCTGAAAGTGCTGATAAGATTCAGGACAAAGAAAGAAGAAGAGCCGCCCGCTCCCGAAGTAGTACCTCCTGAACCTTCCAAACAGGAAATCCTGCTTACGGAGATAAGGGATATCCTGAAATTCAGGTAATTTGATTTTAATATATATTGATTAACATTAGATAAAGCTGTGAACAACAAATAGAATGTTTAAGCGCATCTTTCCTATGGAGAAAGGTGCTTTCTTGTTGCATCATTTTTTTTCATTGTGCTTCAGTTCTAATTGAAATTTGAATATAGTATCCGATATTTCCATTGCTAGTCTTGATACCTTTAATCCTTCACGAAAACTTTGATATGGACGAGAGAATCTAAATGGCTTTGTTTGAGGACTTGAATCAGGTTATGAAGAATCGGGTATTTATGTTCGACAGCTTTTGTATAGGATTGAATCACCATGATGGCAGTATCAGCGTTCAATTCCTGCTGATAAGCAGATATTCCAACGAGCTGCATTTTGAGCAAGGCATAATTGACTGCCAACAGCAAGTAACAGTAATAAACTGAATTCCCATTCAAGTCATAAGGAAACAGCTTCATAAAAACGTAATTTAAAAGGTAGTTTTCCAGGATATAACCATGTTCAAGCATAAAAGGGGAGTAATACCTTTGATAGGCTTCTTCATAGCATTTACCAACTTGGGCATAACTTGTTGAATCATAAAAACGGATTCCTTCTAAAAATTTACTGAAGCAACGTAGATACCGGTCTGATTCAATTGAGGGAAGAATCACACGGATCGTAGGAGGTAGAAACAGGGAAATGCGTGAGGCCTGAGAAACAGAAATAGCTGTTATATCCTGCATTGCTGAAGCATCCGTAAAAAGAGCTGTGTAGCTCAAAATGAGATCTGGGATTCTATCAACATCAGGCGCTTTTTCCAGCCGATCAACCTCCTTCATAAAGGCCCCAAGAAAAACAACTCTGTCATCTAAATGGTATCTTCTATCTTTCAGGATACGCCAAGTGAATTCTCTAAGTTCAGATAGGTACTTTGTAGGTTTATTTTGGAATATCCTGTCATTGGTGTTCAAACAATTGTAAACAAAATTTCGGGTATCATTGGGTTCTTCAACTTCGATTAAATCCATTCCCTCAAGCTGCAGCAGAGCCAGACGTGCCGCTTCCGGACAAGCTAGAGTCGCTGATTTTTCCAGGACACCGTTGAAAATATTGGTGATACAGGGAAAGGAAGCGCAAATCTCGGATAAGTATTCTTCTCCTCTTCGGCATTGCAGGAAACACAATTTTTCTTCCGTGAGAAAAGGACAACGATAATCTTCGGTCGGATTGATGGTGATATAATCCTGTTTTGCTGACGAACTGCGGATGACATAAATATTTTCTTCAAATAACTTGCGGATGACGGGATCATCTTCCACCTTGTATTTGCTGAAGGTTTCCGAATCGATTCGGATGGTAAATCCTAAGCAGCAGGAATTCTCACAGGCTGAGGCAATACAGCTGAAGGTTTTCAGATAGGAAGGGGACAAAACATTTCTTTTTGCTTCGATCATGGCACACACCTCATCGTGGTTTATATTCATACCATTATCCTATGTGTCATATTCCAGGTTGAGACTGCACATAACAATTTGCTACAACATCAACATATAGCAAAGAATGATACAGATAATGAGAAGAAAATTACGCCAAAAAACTAGATAAACAGTTGGACGAGGTGTATACTTGAAATAATTTGGAAGAAACTCCAAATTTTTTCTGTGTATAGACAGAAATTCAGACGGAAAGAGGAGATAAACAAATTATCATGATTCAATTTTAAAAAGCATTATCTGTTGTTATCGCCATGATGTTATTCGTCGCAACGCTTTCAAGTGAAGCAGTAGCCTTGCCGACTACGCTTTACCAATCAAGCACCCTGCAAACAATTACTGCTGGGGTAACTTTGGAGCATATATCAAGATCACTGTAAACGGCTGGTTAAATATCAAATGCAGAACAAGCGCCTTTTGTCAAAGGTGCTTGTTCTGCATCAGAGAAACCAATCAGTTTGAGTCTACTTGTACTCGTATTATCTTTCTTTTTTGTTCTTGACCCGACGCATGGCCTGTTTCATTTCGCCTTTGCTGCCAAACATTTTTTTGATCTTCTCCTGTTCCAGCTGACGGAAATTCAGACCATCGTAATCAAGTTCTCTCTGCAGTTTCTGGTAGCTGTTTAGCCGGTCCTGCCGAAGCAACCCAGTTTCAATTGCTTTTTGTACCGCGCATCCGGGTTCCGTGGAGTGGGAACAATCTTTAAATCTGCATTTTTGGGCAAGTTCAGTGATTTCATCGAAGGCTTGGGAAAGATCACCGGATTCAATTTGCAGCTCCCGCATGCCGGGCGTGTCAATCACAAGGCCGCCATCCGGAAGCATCAGCAGCTGACGGCTGGTTGTTGTATGCCGTCCTCTGTCGTCATCCCTAACCTCCCGGGTTGCTAATAATTCCCGGCCCAGCAGGCGGTTAATCAAGGTCGATTTTCCGACACCGGAAGAACCAATAAATGCGACCGTTTTACCTTTGGTAATATAGGCTAAAATATCCTGGTAACCATTTTCTGTCATAATCGAACAGACCACGACATCTGTGCCGGCACTAACGTCTGCAATTATTTGCAGCTTCCTATCCAGATCAACACAGAGGTCTGCCTTGGTCAGAACAATCACAGGCGTTGCCATGCTGTTAAAAGCAATGGCAAGATAGCGTTCCAGCCGGCGCAGGTTGAAATCATCGTTCAGGGACATGCAGATAAACACAACATCAATATTGGCCGCGACAATCTGTACCGCAAGGGATGTGCCTGCGGCTTTTCGCTCAAAGGCACTTTGGCGGTGCAGCACCTGGTGAATGATCGCGTTGCCGGAATGGTCATCCAGGCGGTCAATCATGACCCAATCTCCGACAGCCGGAAAATCTGCAGTGTTCATCGCGTTGTACATAAATCTGCCGGATACCTCAGCCAGTATTTCACCACGTTCAGTGATGACCTGATAGAAATCCCGGTGCTGTTCAATCACTCTTGCCAAATACAAACCTTCAAATAAAGTGGCTTCTTGCGCAAAACAATCATGCAGCCCGTAGGCAGCTAATCGATTTTTATTCATGATTCCTCCAAAATTTTTAATCCAAATTATGAATGGGTAATCTACAAAATGGTCAGGAAAATCTTTTGGAGGGTTTCAAGGTTATTAAACCTGTTTGCCCTCCCGGCAGAGGACAAGGGGCTCGTGAACGTTGCGGGACATCATCATAAAAACATACTCCTTTAGTTTAAATTTGATTATGAAATACAGTATAATTATACCATAGCTGCCTAACCAGCGTATGGAGTACGTGAGAAGCGTTAAAAATACATACAGATAGGAGAACTCACTGTAATGCCTGATCTTGAAAATACGTCAAGTATGTCGGAACTACCGAACGTGGCCAACTGGAAGAAAGACACCATTTTGTTTATTACAAGCCAGACGCTCTCGCTTTTTGGGACATCGCTGGTCCAGTACGCGATAATGTGGTACATTACTTTAAACACGCAGTCTGGCGTGATGATGACGGTTTATATTATCTGCGGATTTTTGCCGACTTTTTTGCTTTCTCCGTTTGCCGGAGTCTGGGCTGACCGTTATAATCGAAAAAACCTGATCATGCTGTCAGACACGCTGATCGCATCAGTTACCCTTATTCTGGCCATTCTTTTTTTAATGGGCTACAAAACTGTCTGGCTTCTATTTGTGATGGCTGCCTTGCGTGCGTTTGGAACGGCGGTCCAGACGCCAGCTGTAGGTGCATTTTTACCTCAGCTCGTTCCGCAGGATAAGCTGACCAAAGTTAACGGCATCAACGGCAGTATTCAATCGCTGGTTATGCTGATATCACCGATGATCAGCGGAGCATTGTTGGTCATAGCTGCAATTGAAACCATCTTTTTTATTGATGTGGTCACAGCTGCCATTGCTGTGACGGTATTATTTGTATTCTTACGGGTGCAGGCCCATGCCAAAGCTTTGCAGAAACAAACCGTCAGTTATTTTGGTGATCTACGTGGAGGGATGCAGTATGTCCTAAATCATCCGTTTTTAAAAGTTTTCTTTTTATTTACAGCTGTTTTCTTTTTCCTGGCAGCACCTTCTGCGTTTTTAACTCCGCTACAGGTCACACGCAGTTTTGGTAATGATGTCTGGCGGCTGACTGCAATTGAAGTTGCATTTTCGCTTGGCATGGTTATCGGCGGACTCGGGATGGCATCGTGGGGAGGCCTCAAAAACCGGGTTAACACGATGACCTTGGCAGCGCTAATGATTGGCGTATGTACTTTCACGCTTGGGGTTGTTCCGGTTTTTTGGATTTATCTTCTTTTTATGTTCCTGATCGGGGTCGCCATGCCCATCTTCAATGTCCCGGCAATGGTTTTGCTGCAGGAAAAGGTAGAAGGGGATTTCCTGGGAAGGGTATTCGGTGTTCTGTCCATGATATCCAGTTCCATGATGCCGCTTGGCATGCTGGTATTTGGTCCTTTAGCTGATGTGATAAAAATTGAGTGGATGTTAATCGTAACCGGTATGCTGCTGTTTATTCAGGGATTTTTCCTGCTTGGAAATAAAACCCGAATTGAGCCGGAAAGACAAGAGCAATAGAAGATGGAAGAAATGAATTCTGTATTATTCTTTGTGTTTGCTTGTATATCAATGCAATATTTTATAGTATAATAGCAGTCGAAATTATGTCATTGACAAAAGCTTTCGATTTTAGACATTTTTAGATATATTAAGGAGGACAAAATGCAGAAAATCCAAATGAACGTCCCACTGGTAGAGATGGATGGCGATGAGATGACCAGAATCATCTGGAAATCCATTAAAGAGATCTTGCTTCTGCCCTATATCGATTTAAAAACTGAGTATTACGATCTTGGCCTGGAATACCGGGATCAGACGAATGACCAGGTTACGATCGATGCCGCTATGGCCAACAAGAAATATGGCGTTGCCGTAAAGTGCGCTACCATTACGCCGAACGCCCAAAGGGTTGAAGAGTACAATCTGAAAGAAATGTGGAAGAGTCCGAATGGCACCATCCGAGCGATTTTGGATGGAACGGTTTTACGGGCGCCAATTGTTGTGAAAGGCATCACACCAATGGTCTCTGCCTGGAAGAAACCGATCACGATTGCCCGTCATGCTTATGGCGATGTTTACCGCAATGTCGAATACAAAGTCCCGGTCTCTGGAAAGGCGGAACTCGTTTTCACCAGTGAAACTGGGGAAGTGAACCGTCAAACGATTTTTGACTTTGCTGGCAAAGGCGTCATTATGGGAATGCATAATGTCGACAAATCCATTGAGAGTTTTGCGCGTTCCTGCTTTAACTATGCGCTTGATGTCAAGCAGGATCTATGGTTCGCGACCAAAGACACGATTTCCAAACTGTACGATCATACCTTCAAGGATATTTTCCAGGAAATCTTTGATGCGGAGTACAAGCAGAAATTTGCCGATGCGAATATTGAGTACTTCTACACGCTGATTGACGATGCAGTGGCCCGCGTTATCCGTTCCGAGGGCGGATATATCTGGGCATGTAAAAACTATGACGGGGACGTAATGTCTGATATGATTGCAACAGCTTTCGGCAGTCTGGCCATGATGACATCGGTTCTGGTATCTCCCGATGGCTGCTATGAATATGAGGCAGCTCACGGGACAGTAACCCGTCACTATTACAAGCATCTCAAAGGCGAAGAAACATCGACCAATGCGATGGCCACCCTATTTGCCTGGACCGGAGCATTAAGAAAACGTGGTGAGATCGACGGACTGAAAGATCTGATCGAGTTTGCAGATCAGTTGGAAGCCGCTTCCCTGCAGACAATCGAAGCAGGAATTATGACCAAAGACCTGGCCCTGATTTCCGATCTTCCTGAAAAGACGGTTGTCAGTACGGACGGATTCCTACTTGAAACCAAAAAGACCCTGGACAGAATCCGTGGGTAAATCGTGCACATAATGTTGAGCGATTAACTGAATGAAATGACTGGATGATTAAACAGCCTTGGTCCGAGCTTCCATCGGATTAGGGTTGTTTATTATATCTGAAAATTTTTCAGTTTATGGGCTGAACATGGGTTTTTTATAAAAAATCTGCGGATTACGTGAAAAATTTTCCTCCTTTTGATAAAATAGTATATATATCGCCGGAAATATAGGATAATACTATAGGAAATTAATTTTGCACAAGCGGAGACGGAAAATTGAAGTATCTAAAAAAAGAAATGAAATTAGAAAATCCTCTGGCTTTTTGGACCCATTTTGACAAACAGGATCGTCTTTTCTTTTATAATCCCCTGACTGGTGAACTGATCATCGGGGCAATACGCTGGAAAACCTTTGCTGAAGGAGAAAGTTATCAGAATTACGACCTGGTGTTTTCTGCCAGAACCTTTTTTCAGTCGGTCCGTGATCCCAAATGGGCTGGACTTGGCAATGAAACCATTGCTTTCAAGTACTATTATGTTGAAAAGGACGGCAAGCAGCTTTTATACTATCCCGAGCAGGCGCCGGAGGAAGAAATTTGTGGGTTAGAGGACAGGGAGACAAAGTCTGTCCGCCATACCTATACGATCGCTGATGATGATTACCCGCAGTGGCAGGAATTATTCACCAATGTCAAACAGGAAATATCCTTAAAGAACGTGGATAAAGTGGTTATTTCCAGAGAAGTGAAAATCAGTTGTACCGCGACGGTTCATGTTGAGAGCGTACTCAAGAGCCTCCGGAAAAAAAATCCGGACAGCTTTGTTTTTGCGTATGCGAAGGGAGGACGGACTTTTCTGGGTGCTACGCCGGAAATCCTGGTACAGAAAGCGGACGATGAAATTATCAGTTATGCCCTGGCGGGCACAATTCCCCGTAACGCCATTGATGAGGGGACTCAAATGGAGATCCTGCTAAACGACCCTAAGAACCTGCATGAGCACCGAATTGTGCGGGATACCATAGCCGATGTCATGAAAAAATACTGCGCTGAGGTATGGATCGACGAGACAAGGATTCTGACCCTGAAAAACCTTTATCATCTAAAAACCCGTCTTGGGGCAAAAGACCGCAGTCTTTTAACCGCCTGGGTCACCCGTCTGCATCCGACGCCGGCCCTTGGCGGCAATCCGGTCGGACCCGCCCTTGACATTATTGCCAGAGAGGAAAAACACGAGCGGGGGATGTATGCGGCCCCCTTGGGAATCATGGATCAGAACGGTAATGGCATTTTTGTGGCCGGTATCCGGTCTGCCCTTATTCAGGACAATATGGTCTATGCGTATACGGGATGCGGGATCGTGGAAGGATCCGATTGTCTGGAGGAATACGTCGAGACGAACGATAAATTAAGGACGATCCTGGAGGGTTTGGTACCCTGAACCCCATGTCCTTAAATCCAATCCTGGAATCTTATGATTCTAACTTTGGAAATCTTGTAAGCTTGAGATTCTGAAATATGTTAGGCATGAAGGTGAGGATAGTACGACGATGACCGATTTTTTTGCAGCAACGAATTACATAGCGGCCCTGGTGGATGAATTGTACCAGCTGGGCGTAAGGGAAGTTGTGATCAGCCCGGGATCGCGTTCTACCCCGCTGGCAATTTTATTCAGAGAACATCAATTTGAGATTTTTGTCAGTATTGACGAACGTTCCGCAGCCTTCTTTGCACTCGGGGCAGCCAAAGAAATGCAGAGACCCGTCGTGCTGGTTTGTACATCAGGATCTGCTGCAGCGCACTATTTGCCGGCCCTGGTAGAAGCCAAATATTCCAGAGTTCCGCTGATTGTTCTGACGGCCGACCGGCCGCCCGAACTGCGTCAGGCCGGTGCGCCCCAAACCATTGATCAGACCAGGATTTACGGAGAGTATGCGCGTTTTTTTGAGGAACTGGCATTACCCGAAGAAGATGAGCGGATGTACCGCTATGCCAGGGCAGTTATGCAAAGAGCTTACGGCAGCGCCATGACGGGAAGCTTTGGCGTGTCCCACGTGAATATCCCGCTGCGTGAACCATTGGTGCCGGATTTAAGCAAACTTGATTTTACAGCAGGCCGCCACAGAGATGCTTTTAGGCTTCACAGAGAAACTCTCAGCCACAACAATCCGTCTTCATATCCGCATCCTGCCGAGCCTTTGGAAGTTCATCCGAAATTTGATGCAGCATTCAGCAATAAAAACGGAATCATTGTTTGCGGCGGCGACGCGTATGCCGACTATCATACAGAGGTACTGGCCCTAGCGGCACGTTTGAAAGCGCCTGTACTTGCCGATCCGTTATCCAATTTCCGCGGCTTCTCAAGTGGAGTCATTCTGGACAGCTACCAGGCATTTCTAAAAGAAGATGCTGTCAAAGACGAATTAAAACCGGAATATGTCATCCAGTTTGGACAGACACCTGTGTCGAAAAGCCTTCAGCAGTATTTGGCCCGGCATCAGGACGCATTATTTGTCCAGGCCGATGCAGTATTTGACTATCGTAACCCGGCACTTTCCACGAATCATTATGTACTGGCTTCACCTAAACTTTTTGCAGCGTCGGTCAAAACCGAAAACAGCAGCCGAGAATATCTGGATAGGTGGCTCATTTACCAACAAAGAATGCGGGCGCAGCTAAGACAAGCCAGACAGGAAAAAGGACTGTTTGAAGGGTCCTTGATTCAAAGGCTTCAAGATCTTCTGCCTCAAGAATCCAGGCTCTTTGCAGCCAACAGCATGGCCGTCCGCGATGTTGATGATTTTCTGGAGGCCCGCGCGCAAGACCTGAAGGTGCTTGGAAACAGAGGCGCCAATGGAATCGACGGCATGGTTTCTACAGCCCTTGGTATAGCGGCGGCCGGTAAACCGACGGTGCTGCTGACCGGAGACATTGCGTTTTTCCATGATTTAAACGGGCTTCAGATTGCCAAGAATCACCCGTTGGATCTAACCATCCTATTGTTCAATAACAACGGCGGGGGGATCTTTCGGTACTTGCCCCAGAGCCGGGAAAAATATTTTGAAACGCTGTTCTTAACCCCCCCGGGCTTGGATTTTTCTGCGTTAACTGCTCTGTATGGCATCGCTTATTTTGAACCGAAAAATTATGAAGAATTTGAGCGCAGTTTCCAAGCAGCTCAGAACACACAAGGCATCAAGCTTATTGAAGTAAAAATAGATCTGGAGTTAAGCAAGGAACTGCATGACAAATATACCCGGCTGCCGTCAGAAAATGACTAAGATGGATGATAGGAAATGATGATCACCGCAAATGGTCTAAACATTCACTTTGAAGTACGGGGAACCGGGAAGCCGGTCGTCTGTTTGCACGGATTTTCAGAGAACCTCGGTACCTGGGACGAAATTGATCTTTCCGGCTTCCGGTTGATCCTGGTGGATCTGACCGGGCACGGCAGTACTGAAAAACCGTCTGCCCTTCAGCCGTACGGACTTCCCATGCTGCTGGAAACGCTGCATGATCTGACGCAGCAGTTAGAGCTGGTGCAGTACAGCGTGATAGGGTATTCCATGGGCGGCCGGATTGCGCTGGCCTATGCTTTACAATATCCCCGGGAAATTGCTAAACTTATCATGGAAAGCGCTTCCTATGGGGAATACGGTGAGCTCAGCAGGGAGAAGCGGCGCAGAGATGATGCCGCACTGGCCGAAGATATTCGGCAGAACGGGATTGAATGGTTTGAAAGCTATTGGTCAGGTTTGGAACTTTTCAAAACACAAGCCCGGCTTCCCGAGAAAGTCCGAGCGAAAATCAGGCAGCGCCGCCTGCAAAATGAACCATATGCGCTTGCCAATACACTACTGGCGAGCGGTCAGGGAACGTTTCCTTGCTTGAAAGACCGGGTGGCCGAATTGACGATGCCCGTCCTCTTTGTCAGCGGTGAACTTGATCCAAAATACCAGAAAATCAGCCGGGAGTTCAGTCATTTAAATGCCAGGATCATCCAGCAGACCATTTCCGGAGTAGGGCATAATACGCATCTGGAAGACCCGCAGACTTTTCGGGCGGTCGTTAGCGAGTTCCTAAGCGTTGATGCTTTAGATGAAAATACGGAAAGACGTAATAAGAATTCGGGAAAAAGAATATGAACCCGGAGAAAAAGAATACGATATTATAGGGAGGTTATTCAATGAGCACATTTCTGTGGGAAAAACTCAGCCGCAGCTATGAGGATATTATTTATGAGACATACAGCGGGATCGCCAAGATTACCATCAACCGTCCGGAAGTCCGCAATGCTTTCCGCCCCAAAACGATTATGGAACTGATTGATGCTTTTTCGATTGCCCGGGAGGATGAAAATATAGGAGTGATTATTTTGACCGGTGCTAATCACGGTCAGGGCCAGGAAAAAGAAGCATTCTGCTCCGGCGGTGACCAAAAGGTGCGTGGCCATGGCGGTTATGTTGGTGACGATCAGATTCCGCGTCTAAATGTGCTGGATCTGCAGCGTTTAATCCGCATCATTCCTAAACCGGTGATCGCGATGGTCAACGGGTTTGCGATTGGCGGCGGCCATGTTCTGCATATTGTCTGCGATTTGACGATCGCATCAGAGAACGCCAAATTCGGCCAGACCGGACCGAAGGTCGGCTCTTTTGACGCCGGCTACGGTGCAGGCTATCTGGCTCGCATCATCGGCCAGAAGAAAGCCCGAGAGATCTGGTACCTCTGCCGTCAATATACGGCTAAGGAAGCCCTGGAGATGGGACTCGTTAATACAGTCGTCCCGTTTGAGCAGCTTGAAAAGGAGACCGTGAAATGGGCGCAGGAAATCCTGCAGCATTCACCGACTGCCCTTCGCTTCCTGAAAGCAGCTTTCAATGCAGATACAGACGGTCTCGCCGGACTGCAGCAGCTGGCTGGGGATGCAACACTGTTGTTCTATACCACAGACGAAGCTAAAGAGGGCAGAGACGCTTTTAAAGAAAAACGCGAGCCCGATTTCAAAAAGTTCCCGAAGTTCCCCTGATCCGGCAGGATATTACGAAGACCTACCCCAAATAATGTAATACACGATCTGTATGGATGGAATTAAGGATTTAATAGAGAGCATGAATTAAGATGAACTGGTTAAAAAGACAAGCCCTTGAAAAACCGGATAAGAAATTTATCAACGACCTGACGTTCCGGGACGTATCCGAACGCGTGAGCTTACTTTCGGTAAGGCTTTTGCCGCATGTCAAAAAACAAAAAAGGGTAGCACTCCTTTCGAATAATTCTGAACAAACGGTCTTGTTTTTTCTGGCCTTACAGCTGCTTCAAAAAGAAGTATTGATGCTGAATACACGTTTAACTGCGGAAGAAATCGGCAAACAAGTAAAAACCCTGGATATTCAGCTGGTTTTGGCCCAGGATGGTCTGGCCACCGAGAATTTCAGCCAGTCATTTCCGGCCGAAGTGAAGTCATTTTTGGATGTAGTTGGGGATGATGTTACGGATGATGTAAAGGCTGATGCTGCAGAACAAGATGATTCGGAAGCATGCAGCGAATTTGATCCGGCCGCGGAGTTTAACCCGGAACAAATTGCAGTCATTATGAATACGAGCGCCACGACTGGGGAATTCAAATCTGTTCCGCTGTGCTGGAAACAGTTTACTGCCCATGTTAAGGCTTCTCAAAAAAGCCTCGGAGTTACAGAAGAAGATAACTGGCTGATGATTCTGCCGTTGTATCATATCAGTGCCTTAACGATTCTACTGCGCAGTTTATACAATGGGACTGCGGTAACCTTGCTGGAAAGCTTTCGGGAAGAAGAGACGTTAAGCCTGGTTCAGGAAGGAAAAGTCAATATGCTGTCGGTTGTTCCGACCATGCTGAACAGAATCATTGACCGGATTGACAGGCATTGCTTGAGAGTGGTGCTTATAGGGGGGGAGTTCATACCCCGACCCTTGGTTGAAAAATGTATGGTTAGGCAGATTCCTATCTATAAAACGTACGGTATGACGGAAACCACCAGCCAATCGGCAACCTTTTCCGTTCTCCAATACCCGGACAAGATTGATTCAGTTGGTCTTCCACTGGATTCAGTGGAAATTCTGATCAAAAATCCAGGGTCTGACGGCAGCGGTGAAGTCCTGATTCAGAGTCCCATGGTTATGGACGGATATCTTGGCCGGGAAACGATCTTCGGATTTTTCCCTACGGAAGATATCGGTTATTTGGATCAGGACGGTTTCCTGTATATTCTCGACCGTCGCAAAAACATGATTATTTCAGGCGGGGAAAATATTTATCCGCGGGAAATCGAAAATATACTCTACGCGCACCCTGGGATCAAAGAATGCGCTGTCATCGGAAGAAAAGATCCTAAGTGGGGACAGGTACCTGTCTTATTTGCAGTATCTTTATTAAACGAAGAAGAGATCAGGGACTATCTGTCTCCAAGACTCGCCCGCTATAAACTTCCCAGCGAGATTATCTTTTTGGCTGAACTTCCCCGGAATGCCACAGGAAAGGTCCGTCACAAGGCACTGGAAGATATGCTGGCGGAGGGAGGAAGCCCATGATCATAAAAAAAGCAGAGCTGTTCCTTTTGGACATGCCTTTAAAGTTTACCTTTAAAACATCTCAGACCAGTCTGGATCGCCGGGAAACGATCATTCTTAAAGTCACAGACGAATTCGAGAATGCCGGCTATGGCGAAGTTGTCGCTTTCTCTGATCCTTTTTATACTTCGGAAACGCTTGCCAATGCTAAACGCCTTCTGCTGGAAATTTATCTTCCGCGGCTGCTGCAGGAAGAGATTGTACATCCTTTCGACATTCATGCCTGGCTGGACAAAGCTTACCCGATGACAGGTGCCGGGGTTGAAAATGCGTTGCTGGACTTGTACGCGAGGCGTCAGGATATCCCTGTCATGGCGGCTGTATTTCAGGAGGAGACAAATACGCAGATTGAGGCCGGTATGGTTCTGGGAGATCTGGACAGCGCCGGCCTGTTAAAACAGATTGAACAGTACTTGCAGGAAGGTTACGTCCGTTTTAAAATAAAGATCAAACCGCAGGACGGTTTTGCCAAACTCAACATAATCAGAACTGCCTATCCCTATCTCAAACTGCTGGCGGATGCCAACAAAAGCTTTCGCTCCGAGCACATTCCCGAATTGATGAAAATTGATGGTCTTGGTTTGCTGTGTTTGGAGGAACCTTTGGCTGAAGCTGAACTGACGGACTATCAGAAACTCCAGGCAGAAATGCAGACGCCTGTCTGTCTGGATGAAAGCATTTTAAATGTAGCTGACCTGGAGAAGGCGATCGAATTAAAAGCCTGCCGCGCCTTGAACATCAAGACCGGCCGGGTTGGCGGCCTGTTTTATGTCAGGCAGATGATTGAGCTTTGCCGGAAGCATCATATCTACTATTGGATCGGGAGTATGGTGGAAAGCGGAATTTCGAAAATATTGCACGTCCATTTGGCAAGTCTGAAGGATACCTATATTCCTGGAGATTTGTCACCGTCCCAGCGTTATTTTCCACAGGATATCATCTGGCCTGAGGTCACGGTTCAAAACGGCAGGATTGAAGTACCCCGGGGTCCGGGATTGGGAATTGCTGTCGATGAAAATGTCCTGGCTGATTATACCGTTGAGCATCACATATTCGCTTAGCAGCAGGCGCGGGAAAGGAGGGTCACTTGATGGAAAACCAGAAATACCTGATGGATTACCTGAATATTGAATATATACAGTATAAGGACAATACGTTTGAAGCCAAGATGAATTTAACGGCTTTTCATAGCCAGCCTTATGGCCTATTGCATGGCGGGGCAACCATTGCTTTGGGAGAATCGGCTGCAGGATATGCCTCCAACCAGCTGCTGGACAATAGCCAGGTTGCTGTGGGCCAGAATATTACGGCAAATCATATGAAAGCAAAAAACATAGAAGGCTATATCCTCGCCAAAGGCAGACTGCTGCATCAGGGAAAAACATCGCATGTCTGGTTGATTGAAATGCTTGATGAAAAAGATGAGCTGATTTCCGTGGTTACTGTGACAAATGCGGTTATAAATTACAATAGAGTGTAAAAAAGGCTGTTAAAAGCCTTTTTTTTAAAAATATTATGGAGGTAGGTCAGTGTGCCATAATACCACACTGATCCAGCTGTGGACGTCAAAATATTTGTATCACTGTGCCTGTAATGACGTATTTTTTGACAAAGATAGCGTAATGTGATAATCTTCTTATTACAATCTACTAATTTAGTAATCTAGTAATTTAGTGAATAATAAATTAGTTGATATAAAAGAAATGACAAAATAAAATTTTGCTAAATCAGGAGAGGTAACTTATGAAGATTCCGACGACGCTGAAACATAAACCTGTGATTGTATCGGAAGACTATGAACGGATTGACGGCAGAAATGCCTATGATTCCGACGCCAAAGGATTATCCTTGGGGCTGGCCCAGTGGAATGACAGGGGGAAGCTGGAGATATCCGCGAAGGTCTGGCGGTTCACCGGAGAAAAGTGGTCGAGACAGTCCGAGGAGCTTCCGCTTCACCGGGTGATCGATCTTGCGATCCTGATTTGCAGATCGACACTTCATTTTCGTGAGGCCTACCGATATGAAAAAATGTATGATCCTGAGAAACCCGTTATTGACAGGATCGGGCTGCAGGGAGATGCAATGACCGTCGCCGTATGTACTGATAATCCAATGATTGAAGGAGACATCAAACTATTCAGGCAAGTACTCAGCAATGACGATGAATTAATCGGAGAACGTTTGAGTACGCTTTCCAAACTACTGAAGGAAATGGGGTATTAGACGATGACGGGTACATCCGACTGGAAAAGGGAGCTCCGCAATGAATATAAGGAACGGAAAACTTCCGGTGGAATTTTTATGATCACCAATAAAGAAAACGGCAGGTATGTTCTGCAGGGCGCTGTTAATGTCATGCGGTTCCAGAACCGTTTTGATTTTTCTAAAGATACCGGCTCCTGTGTGCTGACAAAACTTCAACAGGAATGGGATGAATATGGGGCCAAGGCTTTTAAGTTTGAAATTCTGGAAGAAATCGAAATGAAAGATACCCAGACCATGAAGGAATTTGAAGAAGACCTTCAGCTTCTTGAAGAGATATGGGCGGAAAAGTTGGATCCGGAACTAAGGATTTTCTAAGGTATCCAATTCGGGTTCATAGGTAGCCAAGGAATGATAGTAAATGATTTGATTAGGATGCATTCTTCTCATGGGCCTTTGTTTTTTTGATTATAGTTGGGTTTGCTAACATTACAATGGTCTGGGCAGAAACTAAACCATGAAGAAGATGATTCCAGATTGCTGAATAAAAGGTTTTCGTTAAACGAAATTTTTTTAAGTAACCGGCTTTTTGCCCACCTATAAGCGTGCCCAAAGAAAGCATGGAAATGACGGCTCCTTTTATTAAGTAATGATCTTTACCCGTTTTTTTAAGTGTATAAACTAAGGGAATTCCCCACAATGAGCCTATACCTAAATGTGCCAATTGACCTAATATGAAATTCTCACGTCTTTTTGTTCTATACGGAGCTACAAATAATCCACCTGCTATATGACCATATAACGTCTCGGTTTTTCCTGACTTAAAAATTAATAAATTAGATACATCCATAGCAATCGTCCCAATTAACCCCCCTAGAAGGCCAATTATGATTGTATCTTTGCTTTTGCCTATTTCTAGCATTTTAAGTACTCCTTTTTTATTTAGAATGCACTTATTCTTGACTTTTTAGAATGGTATTTTTTGCCGTTAAAATTTACCTCTTAAGAAAGTCTGCTTATTATCTAACTGTTGATGAAGTTCTAAAATATAAGCATAAAGCCTATGGCACAACGCCATAGGCTTAAGATTTGTCTTAATACAATTTTTTTGTGTGAGATTCTATTTATCCGTGTTGTCCTTGCTGTCGGTGCTGTCTTGGTCGTCTTGTACTTCCACAATTTGAGATTCAATTTGCTCGGGTACTGCAACAGACGATTCAGCCTGGTCCTTAGATACGATTTCTTCGTCTGCAGTATTAACCGTTTTTGCATCTACCATTGCGGGTTCAGCATGGATCACGGTTTCACTGTTGGAACATGACCGGAAGTATCCTGTAATTTTTTGATTGATAAGACCTGCACCATACAGAATTACAGCAATGCCGAGAATGCTAAGCGGCTGGAAGATTCCGGGGAGCAGCTGACCGGGAATTAATTCCTTGGCGACCATTTCATATGGATAACCTTGCGTGGTATACTGCGAAATAGTGTTGTTGAAATACAAAACATTATTGACTAAAAGTGCAACAGCGATAACAGCTATAAAAGCAGATGCAATATACATGAAAATAGAACTTCTGGGGAGCTTTTTTCTTGCCTGAGATTTTTTTTGTTGTTTCATAAAAGATATTTCTCCTTTTTTGCCTTTTAGGGCGTTAATTATTTTGTAGACCTATATTTATTTTGAAAATAAAGGTTCCTACTGATAATATAGACATTAATTCTTAAAATTATATTAGTGTAACTTACATTATCCATTTTTGATTTTATGCTGTATAATTGTACGAAGAGTTAAGCATCCTCATTGTCCCAAAAGCATTAATTATCAGAGAATTATCAAAGGGAAGATCCGTGGTACCTTTTATAAGTAAAGGTTTTATTTTAATTGAAACAGTTGGGGGAATAAACATGATTAGTGTTACGAAGCTGTTATTTGATACTGAATATTTTGGAGATTCCCTGCGCTATAGTAAGCATGCCCATGGGACCAGAAACGGAGCAACAGGTGATTCAGGACCGGTGGTTGTCTGGAATTCGACCCGAACCTGCAATTTGCAGTGCGTCCATTGCTACATGGACTCAGATTCGCAAAAATATAACGGAGAACTGACAACGGAAGAAGCCAAGCGTTTTATCGATGATTTAGCGGAATTTCACGTTCCTGTTTTGCTTTTTTCAGGTGGAGAGCCTTTGATGCGGCCAGATTTTTTCGAGCTTGCCGCCTATACGGCTCAGAAAGGAATCAGACCAACTTTATCTACGAACGGTACGTTGATAACACCGGAAGCTGCTCGGCGCATCAAAGAAATCGGCGTAGGTTATGTTGGGGTATCTCTTGACGGTCTGAGAGCCGTGAATGACAAGTTTAGGGGCAGAGAAGGGGCTTTTGCGGCTGCTATGAGAGGGATTCGGAACTGTGTGGAGGCGGGTCAGCGCGTTGGTCTTCGCTTTACGATTAACCGTCATAATTATGAGGAACTGGATCGTATCTTTGATTTTATTGAAGCAGAAAAAATTGACCGTGTTTGTTTTTATCATTTAGTATACTCTGGACGGGGTAAGCAAATGGTTACTGACGATATTACTCCCGAAGAGTCGAGACAGGCGCTCGATACTATTATCCGCAGAACAAGAGACTTTGAAAAACGCGGACTGCACAAGGAAATCCTGACAGTTGATAACCACGCCGATGGTGTTTATCTCTATTTGCGGGCTTTATGTGAAGATCCGGCCAGAGCGGAGAAAATAAAGACACTCATAGGCTGCAATGGCGGTAACCGTTCCGGGATTGCGTTCGGAGAGGTTGATCCTTCAGGGTATGTACATCCGGACCAGTTTACGCAGCATATCTCGTTTGGTAATGTCCGGGAAAGAAAATTTGGAGATATCTGGACTGACTTGAGCCAACCAGTGCTGGCAGGTTTGAAAGACCGTAAATTGCTTCTCAAAGGGCGATGCGCCGAGTGCCGGTATTTGGATTTCTGTAACGGTAATTTCCGTACCAGAGCAGAGGCTGTGACAGGTGATTTTTGGGAATCTGATCCAGCCTGTTACTTGACTGACGAAGAGATTGGAAAAAAAACGACGATTAATAATTGAGGTTTATGCCTTGTTAACCTCGGGACTAGGAAAGGAAGAAAAATATGATTGTCTCTTGGAATACGACAAATGCCTGCAACATGTATTGTGATCACTGTTACCGCGATGCCGGATGCCGGGCCGAGGAGGAACTCAACACGGCTGAGGCCAGGACACTGCTGGAACAAATCGCCAAAGCAGGGTTTAAGATAATGATCTTTAGCGGCGGTGAACCACTCATGCGCCCAGATATTGTTGAACTAGTCGCCTATGCCAAAGAGCTTGGTTTACGGCCTGTCTTCGGAACCAATGGTTCTTTGTTGACGGAAGATCTTGCCGCAAAGCTTAAAAAAGCCGGCGCCATGGGGATGGGAATCTCCCTTGATTCAATGGATCCAAAAAAGCAGGATGATTTCCGCCGCTATCCCGGAGCCTGGAACCAGGCTGTGCAAGGTATGCGCAATTGCAAGGCGGTGGGGCTCCCTTTCCAGGTGCATACAACAGTGATGGACTGGAATGCACATGAACTGGAAACACTTACGGATTTTGCGGTTCGGGAGGGAGCAGTGGCACATCATTTTTTCTTTCTGGTGCCGACAGGCCGCGCAGTGTCTATAGAAGAAGAGTCTTTAAGGGCGGAAGCTTACGAAGAAGTGCTGACCAGGATCATGAAGAAGCAGCAAACCGTTGATATTGAACTGAAACCAACCTGTGCACCGCAGTTTATGCGAATTGCCAAACAGATGGGGGTAAACACTCGGTTCAGCCGCGGCTGTCTGGCCGGAACAGCATATTGTATTATCAGCCCGAAGGGGCAGGTGCAGCCCTGTGCATATTTGAATCTGCCTCTCGGTGATGTCCGGAAAACACCTTTTGATGAAATATGGCGCAGCAATTCGATTTTGCAAGAACTGCGCACGCTGGCGTATAAAGGAGGGTGCGGTAGCTGCGGGTATAAAAAAGTCTGCGGAGGCTGCCGGGCTCGTGCTGCTTTTTATGAAAACGGTGACTACATGGCTGAAGAGCCCTGGTGTTTATACCACGGACGCAAGGGGGTCAGTTGCTAAATGGAGACAAAGGACCGGATTTTGCTGACCAGAATCCAGGCGGCCTTCCCGGTTGAGGAACGTCCTTATCAGGTTTTGGGAGAAATGCTGGGGCTAAACGAAGAAGAAACATGGCAGCGGGTTAACCAGTTCCGGCAGAAAGGAATGATCCGGCGGATAGGCGGAGTCTTTGATTCTCGCCGTTTAGGGTATTTCAGCACACTTTGCGCGGCAAAGGTCCCGGAAGAAAAAATATCTGTTCTTGCGGATTTTCTGCAGGAAGTTCCTGGGGTTACACATAATTATCTGCGGGATCATCGTTACAATATGTGGTTTACAGTCATATCCCGGTCACAGGACGGGTTGATGCAAATTTTGGAACAGGCAATACATATTTTGGGAAGTCCCGAAGTATACAGCCTTCCCGCTATCCGGTTGTTCAAGATAGGTGTGCTGTTTGACCTGGAAAAGAGTACAGGAAAGAAGCTGCCCATGGCGAATACCGGGTATTCGTCTCAGGAAGGACGGTCTGCTTTTCAGGTCGGGGAGGAGGATAAGGTTTTAATCCGGATTTTGCAGGGTGATTTGGCTCCGTCGCTTTGTCCTTTCTCTGAGACAGCTGCTAGATTGGGATGGTCAGAAGGAAGTATCCGGGCAAAAATTCAGGACTATAAGCGTGACGGGGTGCTACGACGTTTTGGCGCCATTCTGTACCACCGGAAGGCAGGATTTACTTCAAATGCGATGGGGGTATGGGTTGTTCCGGAAGCGCAGATTGAAGAAACCGGTCACATCATGGCCGCCTTTAAGGAAGTAAGCCATTGCTACCAACGACCTGAACTTCCGGATTGGCCGTATAATCTATTTACGATGATCCATGGGCATTCACCTTCGGAGTGTAGGAAAACAATGGAGAGAATTTCTAAGGTTACAGGCTTACAACAGTATGAGATGCTGTTCAGTCATGCTGAATTGAAAAAAACAAGCATGGAATATTTCAGGGAAGAAGAGTAAAATAACGGATTTTTGGCGAGGGCGCAGCAGGACTTAAGTTCTGTTGAGCCCTCGTTTCTTATGTTTTATTGATTTATCTGTTATTCGGAGATTGCCTGCTGGTATCTATCTTTGGATCAGAGTAAAAATCGTATTAATAGCCAAACTAATCAGGATAGAATACTTAAATTTGGACGGTAGATGCCAGGGTGTTTAACCAGCTTATCACTAAAATACTTAGTAAAAACATAGCGAAGGAAAAACCTCTGCTTGATGAACGATCCCAAGCCGGGAAGCCTCTGTCAAGCGTAATTGAGCATAACCGGCAAGCCCTGCAGCAGATTTTTGAAAAATGTTCGGATATTTCTTTCAGAGAATTTCAGCTGCATTTTACAAAAAAAATCAAAGCGTTTATTGTCTACTCAGACAGCCTGTGTAAGCCGGAGATTATTAACGATGCCATTTTAAAACCGATCATGCTGGAGGTTTCTTCAAGGGAAAAGGATTCTCAAATAAAAAAAGATCCCAGGACGAACACAGAGATTAGTACGGATACGAGTCTCGGAACAGACACCGGTGACATACCCGGCATCATCCTTCAACATCTGCTGACGAATTACAAAGCCGATACGTTGTCTCTGGTCTCCGAAGCAGCAGACGCTGTGCTGGAGGACAATCTCGTCCTGATTATAGACGGGTACCCGATTGGCATTAAAGCTTCTGTCCAGGGCTATAACATCAGACAGATCAATGAGCCGACGACCGAACCAAACATTCGCGGGCCTAGGGATGGTTTCGTGGAAAATATCGGAACAAACTTAAGTCTTTTGAGACGCAGGATCCGGACCAGCCGTCTGAAGGCCGAGAACATGACAGTCGGAACGTTGTCTAAAACGAAGGTTAATATTTGCTACATTCAGGGAGTAGCGAACGAAAAGGTTGTAGCTGAAGTTAAATCGCGTATTGAAGACATCACGATCGACAACGTTCTGGACAGCAGCTATATTGAAGAATTTATTTCCGATGAGCCAATCAGTCTGTTTCCACTTGTACAGTATACAGAACGGCCGGACAAGGCGGCAGCTTCGCTGTTTGAAGGCAGAATTGCCATTATCGTCGACAATTCACCCTCGGTATTAATTGTTCCGTGTACTTTTATAGCATTGATACAGGCCTCTGAGGATTATTATTACAGTGCGCTGTTTGGTTCTTTTGCACGAATAGGCCGTTTCATCGCAATCAATATCGCTTTGCTAGTTCCTGCGATTACAGTTGCAGCGTTTTCTATCAATCAGACGCTTATTCCGATATCCCTTCTAAACACGGTAGCTGGAGCCAGGGAAAATCTGCCGCTGCCCATTTCTGTGGAAATATTTTTAATGGAACTGGTTTTTGAACTTCTGCGTGAGGCCGGTGTGCGATTGCCGAGGACTGTCGGCCAGGCAGTCAGTACGGTAGGAGGTTTGGTGATCGGGCAGGCCGCAGTCGATGCCGGGATTGTCAGTCCGACTTCAGTGGTAGTTGTCGGTCTGACAGCGATTGCTTCATTTACATTCCCGGATTACAATGTCGGGACCAGTATTCGGATTATCCGTTTTGGCTTAATTATCATGGCTAGCGTTTTTGGAATTGTGGGAATTATCTTTGGTCTGATGATTCTGCTTACCCACCTTTGCAGTCTGCGTTCTTTTGGGGTACCGTATTTATCGCCCATAGCGCCGCTGACACCGCGCGATCTGAAAGATACCGTTATCCGGGTGCCCTGGTGGGCGATGTTTACCCGACCCAGGTTCTTCGGAGACAAGAAGCCTCTGCGCAGCAATGCTAATCAGTTGAAGGAGAAACTCAAGAGGGGGAATAAAAAATAGATAAGAAACGAATATCTGGTACGCAAACCGCGATGCTGCTGTTTATTGTGATGACCTCAACCGCAATCCTGTTTATTCCTGGATTAACTGCGACAACAGGCAAACAAAATGCCTGGCTGGTGAGCTTAGGAGCAGGGATATCTTCTTTTGGCGTATTGATCATTTCGGCCAAGCTGGCACAGCGGTTTCCGGGACTTACAATAGCAGAATATCTGCCGCTCATTGTAGGAAAAATCGGAGGCAAGGCGCTGGGTGTTTCCTATATCCTATTTTTTACTGTCCTGAATATCCTCGTTGTCAGGGAAACTTCGGAATTTCTAACCGTATCCGCTTTATTTGGAACGCCGGGCATTCCGATTAATTTGGTATTTGTACTTATTTGCTGGTATTCTGCGCAAAAAGGGATTGAAGTGATTGCGCGGATGAACCAATTCATCCTGCCTCTATTTGTATTTGCTTATCTAATGGCCTGTATTTTGGCGATTCCGAAAGCAGATCCAAGCAGTCTGCTTCCTATTTTGGAAGACGGGATCAGTCCGGTGATGCAGAATATATGGATACCGGTTCAATGGTATGGCGAGATTGCCGTATTGCTGATGTTGATCCCTCTGATGAACAAGCCTCAGGAAGCGCTGAAGAAGGCATCCTACGCGGTTATTAGCACAATGCTTTTGTTGACTTTCGGATCGCTGGCTGTACTGACTGTCTTAGGGGCGGATGTAGCCGATCAAATGATTTTCCCGATATGGTTTACTGTCAAAACAATTGAATACGGGAATTACATTCAACGTATAGAATTATTGGTATTGCCGTTATGGCTGACCGGGATCATGGTCAAATCCTCTTTGCTTTTTTATGTAACGATACTTGCAGCCAGACAGTCAGTCAGCAGAAAGCACCCCAAACTTATTGCCGCTTCAGTGATGGTCATCGTATTCTCAGGGGCAACGTTCCTTGTACCTAACACCATGGCGCTGCTGGAATTCCTGGCAAAATACTGGCCGTCCATATCTTTGTTATTTGAAGTTGTACTGCCATTACTGCTGCTTGCTATTACATTAATCAGAAAGAAAAAAGGAGGCTGCATGCAGTGATATCAAAAGCAAAAAGATATGCCCGGATGATTCTTTTGATGTTGAGTTTGCTTACCCTTTCAGGCTGTTGGAGCAGAAATGAGGTTGAGGATTTGGCTATGCTGACCGGCGGGGCAATCGATTACTCCTCAGAAAAAGGTCAGGAGAAGTATGTGGGTCAATGGTTAATCATTAGTCCACCAAGCTCCAGTAATTCAGACGGTGGTGCGTCTTCCAGCAAATCTGCAGATCTAGTGTATAAAGGGGAAGCTAAAACATTTATGGAAAGCATAACGGATTTAAATAAACAGCTGCCGCGTTTGCAGACCAGCAGCCATGTAATATTTACTATTTATGGGGAAAATTTGGCTAAGACCGCGACGGCCAAGGTGGCGGAAAACCTTCTGCGTTTTCCTGAAAGCAGACCCAACCAATTGTTATTTGTGACCAAAGGAAATGCTGGGTCTTTTCTTCAGGCCAAGCCGGTACTTGTATCGAATCTTTTTAAGCAGATAAAAAAACAGGAGGAGATTGCGCTTCGTACGGGGGTTTCAAGAGGGGTTACCCTTCTCGAATTTTGTCAATGGCTCCTTAGCCCTGACCGGGATCCGGTGCTGCCGCAGATTAAATGGAATAATGGGAATCAAAGCAATAGTCTACTTATTGAAGGCTTTGGCGTATTTCGAAGTGACAAACTTATTGGCTGGCTGGACAAGGATGAGTCTACAGGATACTTGTTTCTGACGCAAGATTTAAAAGACGGGATAATGCCATTTGAGTTTGGATATGGCTCACAGATGATCACTTACCACGTAGGGGCGTCCAAGCATAAAATTAAAGCAAAATGGGTGAATGGGAAACCAGTGTTTCGAATAACAATCCAAACGCTCGGAGCGATTCCTGAAACCGCTAATTTTCAAATCACTACAAAAGATGTCAGCAAAATAGAAGCAGCAGCCGCAGAAAGTGTTCGAGTGAAAGCGTTAAAGAGCATTTCGAAAGCTCGTGAATATGACTCGGATTTTTTGGGTTTAATGCAGCACTTGCACCGTTATGAGCCGTCAGCCTGGAAAGAAGTTGAGACTGACTGGCGGAAGGCCTTCCGGCAAGCGGAGATCGAAGTAGAAGTTCAGGCAAAGGTTGTAACGGAATGGGCCTTAACGCAATCCTTTGATCTCAAGGACTAGGAACATTCTAGCGTATTCAAAAGACCTCGAAGATCTCTATGCAAATTAATGGATGTAAAAAGGAGCAGAATGTACTATAATTCCTAATAGATAGTCAATATTATCACACTAGGATCGGTTCGATTCAGACTTATCCGATTTACCGGCATTCTCGGTGAATGATGATACAAGAGGAGATTATATAGAATGAATATGAAATTTATCAAAAAAATACCAACGGCCGAGGAAATTATTGAACAGATACCTTTACCTGAACATATAAAAAAAATAAAACAGGCCAGGGACGAGCAGATCAGCAATATTTTAGAAAACAAGGATAACCGGTTTATTCTGATCATCGGGCCATGTTCCGCAGATAATGAGGATTCGGTATGTGAATATATTGGAAAGCTCGCTGTAGTGCAGGAAAAAGTCAAGGAAAGAATATTGATTATTCCGCGGATCTATACCAACAAGCCCCGTACTACGGGTGAAGGCTATAAAGGGATGGTTCATCAGCCCGACCCGAGCAAAGATCCTGATTTATGCGAGGGGATTATCGCAATTCGTAAGCTCCATATCCGAGCCCTGTCGGAATTTCATATGCCGGCAGCTGATGAAATGCTTTATCCGGAAAACTACACGTATCTTCTCGATGTTTTAGGATACATTGCAGTTGGCGCGCGCTCTGTGGAGAACCAGCAGCACCGCTTAACCGTCAGCGGGGTATGTACACCGGTCGGCATGAAAAACCCGACGAGCGGAGACATAACAGTTATGCTGAATTCGATTTATGCCGCCCAACAAGGGCATCATTTTATCTATAACGGCTGGGAAATAGAAACATCCGGCAATCCGCTTGCCCATGCAATCCTAAGAGGCGCTGTAGATTCGTCCGGCAGAAATATTCCGAATTATCATTATGAAGATTTAATCTATGCCGCCTACGAATATGAAAAACTTCAACTGGCCAATCCAACAATCATTGTGGATACCAACCATGCCAATTCGATGAAGCGCTTCTATGAACAGCCTCGGATTGCCAGGGAAGTCCTTACGAGCAGAACCTATGATCCGCTGCTGAATAAAATGATCAAGGGACTAATGATTGAAAGCTATCTGGTAGAAGGCAGGCAGGAGATCGGAGAGAATATCTATGGAAAGTCCATTACCGATGCCTGTCTGGGATGGGAGAAAACGGAAGAATTAATTTATAAAATAGCTGAAAATGTTTAAGCTCGGGGGTCAAAGACCATGCTTTTGGAAGAACAAAGAAAACAGGTTATTGATATTGCCGGACAGGCCCTTCAGTCCGGGTTAATTATGCGGACCATGGGAAACTTCAGTATACGGGATCCTGAAACAGGCTATGTATGTATAACCCCAAGTGGAATGGATTATTCTGTGGTCAAACCGGAAGACATTATTGTGATGAATACGGAGCGGATCGTAATCGATGGCAGCCGAAAACCTTCGATCGAAAGCGGAATGCATTGTCTTGCCTACCAGAAAAGACCAGATGTATGCGGCGTTTGTCATACCCATTCTTGTTATGCTACAGCTTGGGCCTGTGTGGAGGAGCCTTTTCCGCTCGTACTGGCCGAAATGGCTGCGGTGCTGGGTGGAAAACTTGAAACAGCTCCTTTTTTCCCAATGGGTTCCGAGGAGCTGGCTGGGGCTACGATCCAGGCACTAGGCAAGCTAAATGCCGTATTGCTGAGCAATCATGGTCAGTTGACGGTAGGATCGACGCTTGATAAAGCCCTGGCCAATGCACAGCTTGTCGAAGAGGCTGCGAAGATTGCTTTTTGCGTAGTCAGTATTGGTAAGCCCAAATTGATTTCTCCTGTGCAGGCTAATTTGCTTCACCAGTGGATCACGGAAAATTATGGACAGTAGAGAGTAAAAGAGGGAAAACAATGAAGAAAAACCAAACTGGCAGGATCAACCGTTTTGGCGAATTTGCAGATAAAAAATTAGAGAAGGAGTACGAAGCGTCTGAGTTTATTATTCTATTTAAGTATCTCCGGCCAATCGTACTTTTTCTGGGAATCTTGTATTTCCTCTTTATTATTCCGGACTTCTTTTTTGTGAAGAACCTGAAAGCATTTCAATTGATATTTTTGGTAAGAACAACCTATTTGGTCCTGATAGGTATATTTTATTTCAGAATGAAATCCATAAAAAAGTATTCAACGTTGTGTTTCTGGGTTACGCTTTATGAAATAATGGCATCCGTTGTATTTATTTTTGTCTTCTGTCAATATGAATCTCCGGATTTCTTTATTCAAGCCTTTGGTATTATCGCGATTATTTTAGCGGTTTGTTTAGTCCCGAACCGTTGGATCAATATGATTATGGTCTCCGTATTTGCTGGGGTCACTTTTTTTGCTGCTTCGATCTATTTTTTGGAGCAAATGGAAGCTTCGGATTTTTCCGCAGTAATTTTTTATATCTTATTAGTTACGGCCCTGAGCAGCACCGCTTCATTTAGGACTCACCTTTTTAAAAGAATTCATTTCCTAAACGGCAGAGATCTGATTCAACTGTCCATTAGAGATCCTTTAACCGGGATCTATAACAGGCTGAAATTTGATGATGAGCTTGATAAATGGATCTCCTATGCGAAAAGATATTCTTGTGATCTTTCACTTATGATCTTCGACATTGACTATTTTAAGAAAATTAATGATTGCTTTGGACATTTAACTGGGGATAAGGTTCTGACGGAGGTTACGGACCTGGTCAAAGGAATGATAAGAGAAACAGATATCTTTGCCCGCTGGGGGGGAGAGGAATTCGTTATTCTGCTACCGAATACCAATAAGGGTGAGGCTGTAGAAATAACGGAAAGAATAAGAAAGAGAATATCAGACTATGATTTCACTTCCGGCCATCTAACCTGCAGTTTCGGAGTAGATTCTTGGCGCAAGGAAGAAGGCAGAGACAGTTTCGTGCAGCGTGTTGACACCCTATTGCTGAATGCCAAGGAGATGGGTAAAAACAATGTACAAAGCGACGATATCAGCTTGATGAAATCAATATTGCTCTCTGAATAAACACGGTCATTCGACCATTATAGGAGGCAGACATGTCGGACCTTGAAAATATTTTAAGTGATGTTAAAACCTGGGTCAGAGAAGTTGGTAATCTTCAGAAAAAAGATTTCCGTAAAAAAAATCTTTTTATTGAAACGAAGTCCACGGAAGTAGATTTGGTGACGGAGGTCGATAAGCTTTCGGAAAACTATTTTCTGAAAGCGATTCAAGCCAAATACCCCGCCCACAGCATTTTGTCCGAGGAATCCGGAGTTCATCAGAATAATGTTTCGGAGTATTTATGGATTATTGATCCGCTGGATGGAACGACGAATTACGCGCAGGGGCTGCCGGTCTTTGCAGTATCGGTTGCACTTCAATACAGGAAAGAAACGGTGCTAGGCGTTGTTTATATGCCGATGCTGGATCTGCTTTTTGAAGCAGTGCGTGGTCAGGGAGCCAGCTTAAACGGCAAAAAAATAACCGTTGCCGCTAAATCCAGGTTGAAGGAATGTTTGCTTTCGACCGGGTTCCCGTACGACCAGTCTGAAAATCCGGATAACAATACGAACTATTTCGTATACTTTGTACCCAGATCGAGAGGGATACGCAGAATCGGCTCCGCCGCCTATGACCTTGCCAATGTGGCCGCAGGTATTATTGATGGTTATTGGGAACTTAACTTAAGTCCCTGGGATGTTGCCGCAGGCATTCTGCTTGTCGAGGAAGCAGGCGGAAAAGTTGTGCTTCTGGAGAAAAAGAGAGGGATATCCCTGATTGCAGGGAATGAGAATATTGTTGGCCAGATCTTTAAGGGAATATCTTTGGTCGACTAGCAGAGATTTGCCGAGAGATATTTGGCTCTTAAAACTCCTGGCCAGACGATTGTTGTTCGCCTTCCTGAATGTGCTCTAATTTATTTTGCGCAGGACTGTCAATGATCTCACCCTCATAGGTAAAACGGGATCCATGGCAGGGACAGTCCCAGGATGTTTCAGCTGAATTCCACTGCAATTCACATCCGAGATGGGTGCAGGTTGTGTCGACAATATGCAGGGCCCCTTGCCGGTCACGATAGGCACCTGCTCGTTGGCCGTCATATTTAATGATTTTGCCTTCGCCTTTGAGGATTTCCGCTGTGCCCGGGATGGATGATAGTTTGCCAGAAAGCAGGTGTTTGGCAACATTCAGGTTTTCTTGGACGAAATTTTTAGCTGAGGCGATCGGTGTAAAGCGGGAAGGGGAATAAATATCCATCCAGGGGCTGTAGCCGTTCAGGATCAGATCCCGGAAAATAAGAGCGGCGGCCGTACCTGTGGTCATTCCCCATTTGCCAAACCCTGTGGCGACGTAGACATCAGGTGTATCGGATGTGAGATTACCGATATAAGGGATTTCATCCATCGTTGTATAATCCTGTGTGGACCACCAGTA
This sequence comes from Dehalobacter sp. 12DCB1, assembly GCF_004343605.1. GTDB lineage: Bacteria > Bacillota > Desulfitobacteriia > Desulfitobacteriales > Syntrophobotulaceae > Dehalobacter. Next base: position 128,297 of record NZ_POSF01000018.1, on the reverse strand, counting down.
TGGGATATCCTCAACCTCAAAAAGCTGCCTGGCAAAATCTCTGAGTTTTAGGTAATGATTGCGGGTATCTTCTCCCTGACCTGTCTTGTGATGTTCGCCGCCAACAATTACCAGATTGTTTTTCTTGTCGTGTTGAGAACGTAGGGAACGGGTCGGGTCTTCAGCAGAAATATACATGCCTCCGGGATAATCTCCTTTGATTCTGACACCTAAAGCATAAGAACGTTCGGGATAGAGTCTCGTGAAAAATAAACCCATAGCCTCATAATAAGGGTAATGAGACGCAATAATCACCTTTGATGCAGCAATTCTTGGCCCGTTATCGGTGAGCACTAAACATGGGGTGCCTTGCTGAATGTCAACAGCTTTGGTTTGTTCAAAAATATGACTTCCCTTTCTAGGTATTTCCTTAGCGAGTGCGAGCAAATATTTTCGCGGATGAAACTGAGCCTGGTCATCAAAACGAACAGCGCCTTTAATCGGGAGCGGGAGAGGAATTTCCCGCAGGAAAGAAGCTTTGATGCCGAAATTCTCAGCGATTTTGGCTTCTTCCATGATTTCCGGAATATAGCGATCCTGCTGTGTAAAAATATAGGCATTTTGCCGTAAAAAATCACAGTCTATGTTGTTATCTTGGACAAGGCCGGCAATAAATTTTAGAGCAGTTTCATTGGCTTGTGCATACTGCAGGGCTTTTTCTTCCCCAAATTTTTTCTGCATTTTTGCATAGATTAAGGAATGCTGGGAAGTAATTTTGGCGGTCGTATGGCCCGTTGTACCCTGAAGAATTCGGTCAGCCTCAAGGACAGCAACCTTATAACCTTCCTTCTTTAAGAGAAAAGCCGAAGTAATCCCTACAATTCCACCGCCGATGATGGCAATGTCGGCTTCAATGTCCTCATTCAGGGCTGGATAATCTGTCCGAGGTGTCGAAGTTATCCAGTAAGACTGAGGCATCCTTTGAAAATCTATTGAATAATTTTTCATCGGTTTATCCTCCTGAAAGTGAATAATTTTTAAATCTTACAGTATTATCTTTAGCAGATGAAATAAAAATATCCAATGATCCGGCAATCGAGTAAAATAGTTTTATAGATAAGCGACGAAGGAGTTACGCCGGTGGAAGCATATGATATGAAGGTACTCGCAGAATTGAAAAAATGGCAAAGGAAAATGACCAGGAACGCATCACTGACCGACAGGGTAGCAAAAAATATTCAGAACAGAACGAACAGGCTGATTCCGGACAAAGCCCATGAGATCATCACAGCTGCGATCAAAAATATGGTGAGAGCTGTTTTGACAGGATCTGAATTTACGACAAGGGAAGCGCTTAAAAATATTGACCTGAAGGAACGGGACAGACTTGCTTGGGCTAAAATCAGTGTCTACAAAAAAACGGCCAGTCTGGAAGGGGCAGGCACAGGAGCAGGCGGTATTTTACTTGGACTTGCGGATTTTCCTCTGCTCTTAAGCATCAAGATTAAGTTCTTATTTGAAATGGCAAGCATTTATGGATATGATGTCAAAGATTTAAGGGAAAGACTATATATCCTTCACCTGTTTCAGCTAGCTTTTTCCAGTAGAGAGAAACGGATGCAGGTCTTTCAAAGAATTTCGGACTGGGATGAATACATTTACAGGCACCCGATTTCAATGGAAACAGTTGATTGGCGCACTTTTCAGCAGGAATACAGAGATTATATAGATCTTGCCAAGCTTTTACAGCTGGTACCCGTCATCGGGGCCTTCGTCGGTGCAGTAGCGAATTACCGACTGCTCGGAGAACTAGGCGATACGGCTATGAATGGCTACCGTCTAAGATTATTAAAAGATAAGATAGATACTACGATCTGATTAAAAAATTGGGTTACTCAATCCGATTACGCTATTTGATTTAATCATAATGAAAAATATACCGATATAAATTTATTTTGGAAAGGAAGGATACAAATGAAGGAACCCAATGAACAAGATGATAATGTTGAACTAGAAAGATGGATATTAATTACTGAAGCTGCAAATGAAATTGAGGCGGATATTATTGGATCAATCCTTGATTCTGAAGGGATTCCCTTCTATAAAAAGTATAATGAAGCTGGGGACTATCTTCGGATCTATATGGGGATGACCAATTTCGGTGTGGAAATCTATATCCCGGAAAAACTGAAGGAAAAGGCGGAAGGACTTCTGAATTCAATGAACACGGAAACTGATCGGGCATTCGACGATTTAAAATTGTGATAGGAATGACCAGGAATATTTGGGCCGGAATACTCGAACGAAGATAAAGAATAGTGTATCACCAAAAAATAACAAATATTCTATGCGAGTTTTAAGATTTGTGTTATAACTTAGAGTATGATCGATAATTATATAAAATTTATTTCAAAGGGGAGTTCATCATGCCGCATATCATTGTAAAATTATGGCCCGGCCGAAGTGACGAACAAAAAATAGCCTTAGCCGACAAAATGGCCGAGGCAATGACAGAAATAATGGGAATTCCCGATAAGAATATTTCAGTTTCTTTTGAAGAAATAGCCAAACAAAAATGGACCGAAGAGGTTTATAATACCGACATCCTGGCCAAAGAAAGCCTGTTGTATAAAAAGCCAGGTTATTAATGTTTAGGAGTGGTGTGAATGCGGAAGGTTAAGATCATAACCGACAGTACCAATGACCTTTCAGCAGAATTACTTCAAGAATATGATATTGATGTTGTTCCGCTGCACGTTGATTTTGGAGAAGAAACTTACCGGGATGGCGTAGACTTAATCCCGGCAAGGCTTTTTCAGCTCGTTGAAGAAAAAAAGTTGCTTCCGAAAACTGCAGCTCCTACACCGTACGCATATGCAGAATGTTTTCGGGGATGTTTTGATCAGGAGCAGGATATTATTGTGATCACCATTTCTGCTCAGATGTCCTCATCTTACCAAAATGCTGTCCTTGCTGCTTCGGAATTTCCGCAGGGAAGAATCTGGATAATTGATTCGCAAAACCTGTCTACAGGCATAGGGGCTTTGGTCATTACAGCCGCTGAATATGCCCAGCAGGGGCTCCAGGCAGAAGAAGTTTCGGTAAAGATCCGGGATTTAGTTGCTAAGGTCCACGTGAGCTTTGTCATCGATACGTTGGAATACCTTTATAAAGGCGGTAGGTGCAATGTTCTGCAGAATCTAATGGGGAGTGTCCTAAAGATCCGGCCGACCATCGGTGTAGAAAATGGAAAAATGCTTGTTGTTGATAAAGTCCGCGGGGAAAAGAAAAAGGCCTTAGATAAATTGATAGAGAATGCTAGGCGGGATTCTGTAGACTCAAAACGAATTTTCATCACCCATTCCCTGGGAAGTGAAGAGGAAGCCATCTATTTGAAGTACGCGCTGCAGGACATTTATCCACATAAAGAAATTTTGATTACTAATGCAGGCTGCGTGATTTCCAGTCACTGTGGCCAAAAGACAATTGGTGTGATTTATATCAGAAAATAAAGACGCTAAAAATTCTGATGCTAAATGTTTAATTGTAATTACTTGAAAATAGTATAACGTTGTACCAAATAATATTAAAGAAATATAACAAAATCACCATTAAATTGTAAAAAAACCTTGAAACTATGATTTGTTTCTAATATAATAAGTTTTAGTTAACTAAGTTAGGAGCAATCATGGAAAAATTATTATTAAAGTATGATGATTATTTTCTTACAGTAGCCAGACCCATTATCGAGCATGATGAATACCAAAAAATGAGAGTCATCCCGCATCACCATGGCTCAGTCTTTGAGCACTCTCTGGACGTTGCTTATCTATCTTATAAGATTGCCATGAAGTTCAGACTTGATGTCATTTCGACGATCAGAGGAGCACTTCTACACGATTTCTACTTATACAAATTTAAGAAAAGAAAAAACAAGAACTTGCTAGCGGAAAGCTACCGGCATTCACGCAATCATCCGAAGGTTGCGGTGAAAAACGCGCAAAAATACTTTGAACTGAATAAAAAAGAACAGGATATTATTTCCAATCATATGTTCCCCGTTGGACTGCCAAGAAGTTATGAAGCCTGGGTAACTACAATTGCGGATAAAAGCCTGGCACTTACCGAATACACCACGAGGGTATACAGCTTTGCATATCTGAAACTGTATCCTTATCTGGTTCAAAAATCTGCTTAACGCGAATAGACTAAAAAATTCATACAGAAAACTTCAAAAATATTTAATAACTAAATAAAATTAAATTTTAAAATAAAGTATATGTAAGAATCTAATAATCGCCCTAGATTTGTCGAATTATGAAATCTACCACAGATTTAGATTGTTAGCCGGTTTTTTGACCGGTTTTTTGTTTTTAGGACAGAAAAAAAGCCCTGCTGAATAAAGGCCTGATCGCACAGTTGTTTTTGTTGAAAGATATGGTAAAATCTGAATAGAACAGAAAGAACGGAGTGTTTTCTTATGGTAGTCAAAGAGTTTAACCAGCTCTTAAAGGAAAAAGGCTATAAATTTACCAATCAAAGACAGTATGTTTTTGAGGTAGTAACGGAAAACCGGGGAAAGCACCTGAACAGTCAGGAAATTTTTGAACTTGTACGTAATAGATTCCCCGAAATTGGTGTTGCTACCGTCTACAGGACGTTGTCACTATTGGAAGCGATGGGACTGATTTACGGTGTTGATTTTGAAGATGGATCCCGTAGGTACGATATCGTGAAAGATGACGAGGAACACCGGCACCATCATTTGATTTGTCTGGAGTGCGGGGCTATTAAAGAAGTTGAGGAAGATTTGCTCGGAACAATTGAAGAAAACATTCTGAAGAAGAATAAATTTAAAGTGATTGACCACCGTGTTAAATTTTATGGTTATTGCGAAAAATGTCTGGCAAAGACCGAATGTGATCAATAATCATTAACGCCAATAAATGATGATATTATAACGCATGGATGAGGAATAATGGCAGTAAATCAAAAAACAAACGTCATAAGGACCCTCGAATCAAAAGAAATCCGGCATGAAGTCTATAAGTATGAAGTGGATGACGGACTGATTGACGCTATATCCGTAGCTCGGAAGATGGGATATGACCCGGACCGGGTATTTAAAACGCTTGTTACAACCGGAAAAACAACGGGAATCAATGTTTTCGTTATCCCTGGAAATTGCGAGCTGGATTTAAAAAAAGCAGCCGAGGCAGCCGGGGATAAAAATATAGAGATGCTTAAATCTAAAGAACTTTTACCGCTCACGGGCTATATTCACGGCGGCTGTTCCCCAATCGGGATGAAAAAGGATTTTCCGACCTATCTTGAGGAGATGGCCTCGGAATATGATTACATCATGATTAGTGCGGGAAAAATTGGGATGCAGGTGAAAATCGATCCGGCAGAACTCGTCAAACTGACGGATGCCAAGCTGGCTGACCTTGTTTAGTTCAGCCAGCTTGCTACTAGTAAGAACATATCTTTATACTTCGCTATAGTACCGGCGCCAGAAGTCGAGAAATGGATTCCTTAAACTTGATCAGACTGGAGCGCTTCGCATATTTTTCGGGCGTTAGTTCGGTACAGAAGAGCAGATCTTCATCATAAACTTTGCAGAGATTTTCGGAAATGCCGACATCGTAAATAAATGCATTAACTTCGAAATTTAGTCGGAAACTTCTGATGTCAAAATTCGCTGTACCGACAGAGGCTATTTTTTTATCGACCACGATGGTTTTCGAGTGTAGAAAACCATTATTGTAGATATAGATCTTGGCCCCTGCTTTAATCAGTTCCCCGACAAAGGAATACGTTGCCCAGTAGACAAAAATATGATCCGGTTTGTTTGGGATCATTATTTTTACATCAACACCGGACAGTGCGGCAATTTTCAGAACTTCGAGAATACTGGAGTCAGGTACAAAATAAGGCGTGTGAATATAAATGGATTTCTTAGCAGAGTTGATCATTTTGATATAACCCTGCTTGATTTCTTCATGGGGAGAATCCGGACCCGAGGAGACGATCTGAATACCGCTTGTCCCGATGATTGCTGGTTCTGGGTAATACTTCGTCGAATGCTTAATTTTTTCACCTGAAGCAACTTTCCAGTCGAGTAGGAATCTCGTCTGCATACTATGAACGGCTGTGCCTGTTATTTTGAGGTGAGTATCACGCCAATAACCCATTTTTTTCTTGAGGTTGATGTATTCATTACCGACATTGAAGCCGCCAATATAACCAATTTGACCGTCGATAACCGCTAGTTTACGGTGGTTTCTGTAATTGAGTCTCAGGTTAATATAACTCAGAAACGAAGGGAAAAATTTTTCAACCCTTCCGCCGGCATCGATCAGTGGCTGGAAATCATCTTTCCGTAGTTTGTTACCGAAAGAATCAACTAGCAGCCTAACTTGAACTCCTTCTTGGGCTTTTACTGTCAGAATTTTAATTAATTGCAGCCCCAACGAATCTCTTTTAATAATAAAATACAGAACGTGAATATGGTCTTTGGCTTCGAGGATCGTGCGGAAAAGGTCTTCGAATTTTTTTCTGCCGTTTGTAAATATTTCTACGCTATTGTCCTGGGAAAAGAGTGCCTGGCTCTGAATCTGATGCAGTAGGATCATATCTTTGTAGTTTTCCATCGCTGGGTCATTAAAGGTCAATCTTCCGGACTGAAGATCTTCAATTTCTTTGTTTAAAAGCGCAGCATATTTCAAATGTTCCTCCGCTCCAAGCTGGAACATTTTTTTGCGTGTCAGATTCTGAGAAAACATAAAATATAGAATCGCTCCACCGGCGGGGAACAAAAATAAAACAAGAATCCAGGCCAAGGTGGAGGTTGGATTTCTTCTTTCTAAAAAAATAACGGTACAGGCCAGTAAGATATTGATACCATATAGAATGGTAACAACGTGGGAACTGAGTTCTGTAAAGGATAGTGTCATCATAGCGTTCCTCTCAAAACATCTGTTTATTCTTTTATATCAGAAAGATGTAAAGCTGGCAATTATTTTGTAAAATGGTGAAATTTTCATAGAACATTAAAATACTGGGAATACCATAAGAGGACGAGTACTTGTCAACGCTAAAATGCTATAAACCGCCGAGAAAAATTTGTATACATACAAAAATTCAATCGGCGGGAACATGCAGATATTAGTTTACATAGTACTATGAATATTCCTAAGTGGAGGCAAGTCATGACGATTCTTGCACTGCTCATAGCTTGTTTGATTTGGGTGCTGGTTTTAGCACTGTTTAAAATCAATCTGGTCATCGATTACACTTTCAAAAATTTTAGCAGTGTGCTGAAGATCCATTATCAAGCTGCGTTGTTTCGGTCCAATCTGGAGATCAACATTCCGGCGGAGATGGTCTCGGGTGGCTTTCTTTATTTTCTGCTGAATAGCATAGAAAATATACAGCAAAACGACTGTCTACATAGAAAATCAAATAAGAATACTGACCCAACTAGAAAACGCTACCGGCTGATAAAGCATTTTTTGCGGGAAGCTGTTCGTCATTATGGCTATTCCACCGCAAGTATCAGGCGGTTGCAACAAGGTCTTTCTAACATTATCCGGGCTTTTTACCGCAAAATAAAAGTTCATTGCCTGCAGGCTGATCTTGAGCTTGGTTGCAGGGATGCTGCCGAGACGGGTTACTTGACGGGAGCCTGCTGGACAACCTTTGGATTTATTACGGCAAGACTACACAGGCATATCTCGCTAAAGCAAGAAGATTTTACATACCGTGTAACTCCAAATTTTACTGAAAAAATATTTTTATTCAAACTTTGCTGCATATTAAATCTGAAAAGCAGCCATATTATTTTTACAGGTTATAAATTCCTATTAATGATCTTAAAAAACAGGAGGACTAGGAATTATGGATGAACATCCAATTGAAAATCTCATGCAGACAGCGATGGATAGTATCCAAAAAATGATAAATGTGAACACGGTGATCGGAGACCCGGTCGAAACACCAAGTGGTTCTGTGATTATACCTGTTTCCAGGGTATCCTGCGGTTTCGCAGCCGGCGGCAGTGAATTCTCTTCCGCTGAGGGAGAAAAAGAGGAGGAGAAAAAAAATGAAAACACTTCCAAGATGCCTTTTGGTGGAGGAAGCGGCGGCGGGGTATCCGTAAAACCTGTTGGCTTTCTGGTTGTAAACCAGAATCAGGTCCGACTGCTTCCGGTCGAAGGAAATATGATTGCAGAACGCATCATTGACGAAATGCCTAATCTGATGGATAAGTTTTCCCATATGGTTAATAGGAAAAGATTCCACCGCGAAGATGGGTATGAAGAGAGATGTTGATCGAATAGATGTGTTGGCAAACAGTATGCTCTTGATGCCTCAAAATATTTTTGAAATCTTCTAATCTTCTATTCCCTCTGCTGAAAACATACATTTTAAGCAGGGGGTTTCTGTTATGGTCAATTTGATCTGGCTGGTTATGCTGATCAGCGGCATTATTGTTGCTGCCCTGAATGGAAATATTGATCAGGTCACCGCGTCGGCCCTTCAGGCTTCTGAACTTGGGATAGGAGTGGCAATCCAGTTAATGGGTGTCATGAGCCTCTGGCTGGGCATCATGCATATTGCCGAAAAAGCAGGGCTCATCCGGCATCTGGCCAGAATAAGCGCCCCAGTAATCAGAAAGCTTTTTCCGTCTCTCCGGGCGGACAGTCCTGCTTTTGGTCCTATAGTCATGAATCTCTGTGCAAATATTCTCGGTCTGGGTAATGCTGCAACACCGTTTGGCTTGAAGGCCATGCAGGAGCTGCAGAAAGAAAACCTGGATCAGGAAACAGCTAGTCCTGCGATGATTACATTTCTTGCGTTAAACACATCCTGTATCACGATTATTCCGGCTACAATCATTGCTGTCAGAATGAAAGCCGGCTCGGCCAATCCGGTTGAAATCATTGGAACGACGGTTTTTGCCACAGGGTGTGCCATGGCCTCAGCCATCATTGCCGATGTTCTTTTTAGAAAGAGGAACGGATGATGACCATCATTTCCGAGCTTGCCAGATGGGCTATCCCATTTATTTTATTTTTTGTGCCGCTTTATGGTTACTTCCATAAAGTCCCTGTCTATGAAACATTCGTTGAGGGGGCGGAGAATGGCTTTAAAACTGCCGTCAAAATTATTCCGTTTTTAATTGGGATGTTGGTTTCCATTAAAGTGTTTGTGGATTCTGGCGCCCTGGATCTGCTAATAAACCTTCTTCGACCTCTTTTTTTAGCCATGGGATGGAATCCCGATTTGTTAGGCATTGTTCCTTTAGCCGTCATGCGTCCGCTGAGTGGTTCAGGGGCCCTTGGTGTTGCAACCGAACTGATCCATCAATACGGACCTGATTCGTTTATCGGTAGGCTTGCTTCCACGCTTCAGGGAAGTACGGATACCACTTTTTTTGTGCTTGCCGTCTATTTTGGTTCAGTCGGCATCAAAAAACACAGATATGCTTTAAAAGTCGGACTGCTCGCTGATGCAGTCGGATTGATTGCTTCAATTTGGATTGTCAGCAGGGTCTTTGGCTAAGGGTCTGCTGGTGCAGTCGGGGACAAATACATGCCTTGATCCCCCAGGTTTGCTTTCTGTGTTTTTTTTGCTAAAATCAGTTGAGAGATATTTCATTAATGGTGGTTTTTTTGATGGATTGTTCCGGATACCAATCTGAACGTTTGCAAAAGGCGATGGCTCGTTTGGGCATCGCTTCTCGGCGTCATGCTGAAATTCTAATCAGTCAGGGACTTGTAAAAGTGAATGGACAGACCATAACGCAGCCGGGTTTTAAGGTAACGCCTGAGGATGTCATCAAAGTCGGCGCTAAGACGTATTCTTCAGGACCAAGTGAAGACCTTGTCTACGTCATGCTTTATAAACCTGCGGGTGTTATTACAAGTGTTACCGATCCCCATCAAAGGAAAACAGTCATTGATTTACTTGGCCAGAATATTAAAGAAAGAGTCTATCCGGTTGGCAGACTGGATTATGACACTTCGGGACTTCTGCTTCTGACCAATGACGGGGAGCTGACATTTCGGCTAACGCATCCAAGTTTTGGCGTGGAAAAAGTATACCGGGCCTCAGTCGCCGGTAATATTTCTGATCAGGCAATCAGGACGCTTGAGTCGGGTGTACGCCTCGAGGATGGGATGACTTCTCCTGCGAAAATTAAGAAGCTTTCCCGTGATAAAAACGGTAACCAGACTGAAATTGAGCTTGCCATTCACGAGGGAAAGAACAGGCAGGTTAGGAGAATGCTTGAGCAGGTCGGATACCCCGTCTTTCGCTTGCGCAGAATCTGTTTTGGCCCGCTCCAGCTGGATCCAAAAATGACGGCAGGAGAATACCGACTGTTAACGACTTCTGAAGTCAATGCTTTGAAGGAAGCGGTAAGTATACGGTAATCATTTTATATCATTTGTAAGTAATAGGTAATCAATGTGAAATAAATATTGATAATTGCGGGGAGAAAGTATGAATCTGAAACCAGCAAAAACGAAAAGAATCTACGAAGAAATAGTTGATCAAATCAGTACGCTGGTTGCTGAAGGACAAATCAAAGCAGGTGATAGGCTTCCTTCCGAACGGGATCTTGCGGAGAGGCTGCAGGTCAGCAGGGCGTCTGTCCGGGAAGCGCTCAGTGCTTTGGAGATTATGGGTTTGCTGGAAGTCCGAAGCGGAGAGGGGACCTATATCAAACATATTAATATCGCGTCTGTTATTGCTCCTTTGCCATGGGTGCTTTCTCTGGAAAAAGATACCATTTATGAAATGATGGAGATAAGAAAAATCCTGGAGACGCAGGCTGCCGCACTGGCAGCGGAAAGGGCTGAATATCAGGATCTTTCCGCAATGAGGGGTTCTCTTACTGAGATCAGAAAGGGTTTGAATGCAGGCTGGCAGGGCTATCCCTGTGACCGGGATTTTCACGATGCTATAGCTAAAGGAACGAAGAATAAGATGCTGATCCGCATGCTCCATGTAACTTCAGATATCATGCACCAGACATTGAAGACGAATTGGGCAGGTACTTTTGAAAAAGAGAGCATGTCGGAACTTCTTTATCAGGAACATAAGGAAATATATCAGGCGATCGAAGCAAAATTACCTGAAGAAGCGCATGCCGGAATGCTTCGTCATCTCGAAAGAATTGAAAATGAATTTCGCAAAGGATACGAATAATCATGAAGAAATACAATCAAATGCTGTATCATCCTGACAACTGTCTGAACAAGAAGAAGCCCTATCCCCGGGAATGCAGGCTGTGTATTGAAGCCTGTTCGCACAAGTCTATCGGTGATAAGAAAGAGATTTCGATAGAAAACTGTACGGAATGCGGTGTCTGTATGGCCGTTTGCCCCTCTGACGGTTTTGTGGACAGAGACATGAAAAACCTCGGAGAGTACCTTTTGGAAAACGGAAATTGCGTATTAAATTGTCCAATGGCTGCGCCTGCCGGTTATGAAATTGCCTGCCTCGGGATGCTGGACAGAGATGCCTGGACAGTTTTAATGCTTTTGGCTGAATCTAAACAGGTCAGAATCCTTACAGGGGACTGTTCCAACTGCCAGGATAAACAGGCTGCAGCGGTTAGCAAGCGCTTCTATCTGGAGGTCAGTCAGCAATGGACGGATCATCCCGGTTTAAAGCTGGAAATTCTCTCCGCTGAAGAAGGTGCAGCAAAATCGGATTATGATCCCGGACGCTTTGCCCGTAACCGGTCAAAAAAAGGGTTGAAAAACAGGTTGCGTGAATTTGGCAAAGATAGAGTCAAGGCCGCGTTTCCAGCTATCGAAGCAGAAGAATCCTATGCCATTCCGAGAACCCGCCAATGGCTGGCAGAGACACTGAAACAGAAACCAAATAAAAAGGTGCCTTTTCAGGCAATCAGATATACCGATCATTGTAACGGCTGCGGCGTTTGTACCAAAATATGTCCTCAGCAGGCGCTCACGCTGAAACAGAAAGAAAATAAAATGCTTTTGATTTATGAACCGCTCCAGTGCGTTCAATGCGGTCGCTGTGTGGACATCTGCGGTTCCAGGGCTCTGAGCTTCGCATATCGGATGTTTCCGTTCAAGTTTCTGGCCGGCAAGGTTATCGTCGGAGAAGCGAATTCCTATTATTGTCGGGAGTGCGGCAAACAGATCTTCATCGATACGGATTCAGGCCTATGTGCTGCTTGTGCAGCGCATTCCACGAATATTGAAGGTAGGTAAACAGCCGCGCTATGCATCCTACTCCATTTGAAATTGTCTAGATATTACGGAGACTAATCTCTAAAAGTTATTTTAGCAAGTGTAGTTGGTTTGCGATCAACATATTTGAAAGCAGGGAGAATGGATTGTGGTTAAAAAGGTTGTTGTAATAGGCGGTGGCGCTGCAGGCATGATGGCAGCGGGCCAGGCTGCTTTCGTTGGGGCAGAGGTGGTACTCCTTGAAAAGATGACAAGACTCGGCAGTAAGATTGCGATCTCCGGTAAAGGTCGGTGCAACCTTACCAATGCGGGGGATATCAGTAATTTTGTAAGTTTTTATCCCGGAAATGGAAAATTTCTATATGCTTCCTTAAAAGAGTTCAGCAATAAGGCGCTGGTTTATTTTTTCCAAGACTATGGTGTTGAAACAAAAGTAGAAAGAGGTGGAAGAGTTTTTCCAACAGCCGATGATTCCGAGGTAATCGTTGAGGCTTTAAAAAAATATTTGAAACGAACACGTGTAAAAATAAGGCTTAACCAGGCTGTCCAAAAAATCATGATCGAAGAAGGGAAAGTAACCGGTGTTCAGCTGGCTGTCTCCGGTGAAGTAATTCAGGCAGATGCTGTGATCGTTGCTACGGGAGGAGCATCCTACCCTGGAACAGGATCAACCGGTGACGGGTATACACTGGCAGAAAATGCCGGACACCGGATCATTAAGCCGCTTCCTGCACTTGTTCCACTCAAAACCCTTGAAAAATGGCCCAAAGAACTTCAGGGACTGACGCTGAAGAATACGGCTGCCTCAATCTGGGTTGACGGGAAAAAGCAGGGAGAAGAATTTGGGGAGATGCTGTTTACGCATTTTGGTGTATCCGGTCCGATTATTCTAACCTTAAGCAGGATTGCTTCCAAGGCTTTGGACCAAAAACAGAAGGTTGAACTGAAAATCGACCTAAAGCCCGCCCTTACTTCTGAACAGATAGATTTAAGGCTGCAGAGGGATTTTCTGAAGTATGGCAACAAGCAGTTTAAGAACGCTCTGGACGATCTTCTTCCGCAGAGTATGATTCCTGTAATGGTCGCGTTATCGGAGGTTGACCCTGAGAAGGTCGTTAATAAGGTGACCAAAGAAGAGAGAAGAAGATTGGGCCGGTTATTTCAGGAGCTGGTACTTCATATAACGGCGACGCTCGGTATGGCGACAGCAATTGTTACCTCCGGGGGTGTTGATGCCAAGCAAATTAATCCAGCTACGATGGAATCCCGTTTGGTTAAAGGGTTGTATTTTGCCGGAGAGGTCATCGATATCGACGGCGTAACCGGTGGCTACAACCTCCAGGCAGCTTTCTCAACTGGCTACAAAGCCGGAAAAGCGACGGCCAGGATGAGCTAATGGCGAATGAGCCATAGAAGCCAGGAGCGACAAGATTATGGCGGACGGCTATGCCACTCGGTAGGTCTGGGGGCCACAATACCGCTTTTCGGCTATTGCGCCCTCCATGGCGCAAAAAGCCGCGCTTCGCATCGTGCTCCGCTCACAGCGGAACTGTGGCCCCCAGACCAATCATAAGATCATTTAAGCGGGATTGTATGCCAGAATGCAGCTCGTTATCTAGCGCATTTGAGGAGCAGTTCAGCAAACGCCTTTCATGTAAGCTTATCAGCGACTTCCTGTTAGAAGGTCTTCACGCCACAGTAACCGCGCAGGTGGAATATGGGCGAAGGTACAGGATTGCTTGGGAAGCCAAGGATGATAACATACCCGACTTACAGTTCAGTCTCCATAGCCAGATAAGTAAGACATTCATAATTAGCTGCTTCGAAGAGCAACATTCTAGTTACAGACGTGCTTAAATAATCCTTAGATATCAGGCTGCGTGCCACAATTCCGCGCAAGCGGAGCATGGAGTGCGTAGCGCGGCTGTTAGCGCCATGGAGGGCGCTATCTGCCGAAAGTGGTATTGTGGCATGCAGACCAATCCCAGATAAGGTTTTATAGATGCCTTACAGAATGATGTCGGTATGCAAATTCCTGGCGGCGCATACATATTACTGAGGTGAGTCAGATGCGCTCCAGGAGATTTTCTTTTTCAAGCCAAAAAGTGTCAAGGTTTCAGGGTTTTGAGAAAACAGCCATCAGGATTATAGCAGTTTGTACAGTATTGTTAGGGCTGTATCAGCTGAAAGCATTCACCGATCCCGTCGAGTTCTATCTGAAATTTTCAGGAGAAATAGACGCCCCGGCCTTTAAATACAGCGAAAATGCAAACAGCGGCTCGATTAGTCTCTCCTTTGAGATAACTCCTGACAGTGTCGTAATGGTTAGACAGAATGACCGGGATATCGGAACCATAGAGAATGGAAAAAGCATCACCGTTGAACCGGGAACCGTTGTTCTGGATGCAACCGGCATTCCTTATCCGGTCACTGTCAATGTGATTCTGAATAGTAAAACATATTCGCTCAAGCTTAACGGGGATGTCAAAAGTTTTGATGTGAAGTTAAAATCTACGGAGGCCAGCTGATAAGCCCGCCGTAAGTCCTCAAGATAAGCTTTGCTAATCTCCGGGAATTCATGTAATATAATGAAAGCAGGTGTTGTTTTTCTAACATCGCCTCTTTTTTAGCATGTAATTGATTTGTTTGCGTCATGAACGTTTGCCTAGAAGGAGGATTGGCTATGGTGCCGGATAGTAAAACGGTTGCTCTGGCTGCTTTAAGAATGGCGATGAGTGAAACCAGAGAAGAAGAAGGTGCGCTTAAACAGCAATTTTTAGCAGATAACATCAAGACAGTTGCCGTGGATTATGGCGGAGATTATCTTGCTTCAATTAAAAAGCTTGTCGAAAGGGCGATTGTTGCTTCGAAACGCGAAGGGGTCATTCACGATTCCCATGGCGACGAAGGGGCTGTTGCTGGTGCCACACGAGAGGCTTTAAGCCAGATTATGCCGAAAGCAGCGGGGCTGAATATCGGAGGGAAAATTGGGATTGCCCACCGCGGTGACCATCTCAGCGTGGCCGTGTTTTTTGGGGTAGGACTGCTGCATTTAGATGAAGTGGCCGTAGGTCTTGGACACAGGGTTGCCCCGAGAAGCTGAAAAATAAAAAAGGCTCCGATTAAGGAGCAGAGTGTTAGCAAATAAAGATAAGAGGCGATAAACGCTGATTCAGATTTCGCTTTGTGCTGCGAACATATCATCATTCGAATCTTTTTGCCAAAACTTATGGATGTGTTTTTCTATTTTTTTGCCATATCTTTTATACGTGTAACCCAGCAAAAATCCCCCCACCATGGCAGAACCCATGAACAGCAAGCTATGATCCGTTTTTTTGGAATATAACATCTGAAAGCCTCCTTTTGCTGTATATTTCTGGTGTAACTCATTTGAATTTATTATGTATAGATCTGAAAAAAATAATCTAGGATAATTTATGTAATTGCAGAGGATGGAATATGAAGTTAAATTTCAAGGTCTTGGCTTATTTTATAATCGGTGTGGCAGCTGTTTTTTTACTGATGCCATTCGTCAGTTATTCTATCTATCAGATTATTCCTGAAATCCAAACGACCTATTATCTTTCAATGATTGCTTCGAATACCCTGTTTGTTATTTTGATTATACTGATTACGCTCAAAAATAGGCTTTCCCTGAATGACCTGGGCTGGAGAAGGATCAGTATTACTTCAGCCCTTATTGATGTATTTAGAATCTGTTTTTTGGCCTGGCTGATTAATATGATCTACATGGTACTTCTGTATTATTCAGGCCAGATGGCGGCAGAGAATGAACTGGTAAAGCTCCTGCAGAACCCAACAATTCCCATGTTAATTGCGAACATTTTTCTGATCGCCGTTATTGTTCCTTTTATTGAGGAAACACTGTTCCGGGGAGTACTGCTCGGCTGTTTACGGAATTATTCTGGCAAATGGACGGCGATTATAATCAGTGCCTGTATTTTTTCAGCGCTGCATTTTGATTTGACCGGCTTCATTCCGAAGTTGGTTCTCGGAATCGGACTTGGTTTTTTATATACCAAACATAATTCGATTTATCCGGCAATCGGGCTTCATGCGCTGAATAACTTACTGGCGGTTATCGGGGTTTCCGTATCTTAAATAAAGTGAATTGTAAGCGATCATTTTGCTGTGGTATAATTTTGGCAGACGCGAGCTTCGAAATAGCGCGCAAATTAAGATTTTTGATTGGAGCATCGTTTTGGAACATTTGCGTGAAAGTCATTTGCAGGTGGCGATTGACGGTCCCGCCGGGGCAGGAAAAAGTACCATTGCGAGAGTCGTTGCTGACAAACTTGGCTTGTATTATCTTGATACAGGTGCGATGTATCGAACTGTAGCTTATAAAGCCCTTGCTTCAGGAATTTCCGTTCAGGATGAAAAAGCAGTAACAGACCTTGCCCGGATCATTGACATTCAGTTAAGCCATAATGACCGTCAAGCCGTATTCTGCGACGGTGAAGATGTTACTGCTAAAATCCGGGATATTGAGGTAAGTAGAGCCGTATCGCTGATTGCATCTTATCCCGGGGTCCGTGACCGACTGGTTGAACTTCAGCGTCAGGAAGCACTAAAGGGCAATCTAGTGATGGATGGCAGGGATATCGGCACATACGTCCTGCCGGATGCCGGAATTAAGATTTTTTTGACGGCTTCGGCTTCCGAACGCGCACGCCGGAGATACCTTGAGAATATCCAAGAGGGTAAGGAGGTATCTTTGGAAGAAGTACGCTTAGATATTGAGAAACGAGATGCAGCAGACTCCCAGAGAAAATTTGCACCGCTGAAGCCCGCTAAGGACGCGGTGATCCTCGATACGACAGGTTTAACGATTGATGAAGTTGTTACCAAGATCATTAGAATTATCAGGGAGGGCTAAAGTGATGCTGTATTCATTGGCTAAGGGAATCATGACCCTTGTTCTGAAAATCAAAGGATGCAGGATAACAGGTCTGGAAAATTTTCCAGTAGAAGGACCTGTGATTATTGCGTGCAATCATATAAGCCTTTGGGATCCAATTATTGTTGGCTGTTCGATGCCAAGACAGGTATATTTCATGGCAAAAGAGGAGCTTTTCTCGATACCACTGTTAGGGCAAATTCTGCATGGCCTTGGTACTTTTCCGGTTAAACGGGGGCAGGGTGATATCGGGGCATTTCGAAAATCGGTCAGGCTGCTAAAAGAAGGAAAAATTTTGGGGATATTTCCGGAAGGTACCCGGTCCAAAACCGGTGACATTCAGGAAGCCATGGCAGGGATTGTATTAATTATTAACAAAAGCCATGCGCCGATTTTGCCGGTTAAGGTCTATGGAGCCAAAGGATTATTAAACCAAAGAAGGGGTAAGATAGGGATAATTATTGGTAAGCCATTTTATGCCGATAATCTTGAAATCCCAGAAAAGATTGAAAACCGTAGGGAATGGCTCGCCAATAAAATCATGGATGTTGTGAATGAAATGTAAAAATGATCGAAGGTTAATAAAGTGCTAGGAGGAATTTTGTTTTTCTCAGCGAAATAAACGAGATAGGCATAAAAGGAGGGCAGTTTGGTTGATGATTCAGCGAGCGGCAAAAGCAGGTTTCTGTTTTGGAGTCAAACGGGCGATTGAATTGGCTGAAAAAGCTGCTGGCACCGGATTGACTGCATCTTTAGGACCGCTCATCCACAATCAGCAAGTTGTTGATTATTTAGCTGAGAAAGGTTTGGAAGTCATTCACTCTGTTAATGAGGCCAAAATGGGTCAACAGCTTGTAATCAGGTCGCATGGTGTTCCTCCGGAAACGTATGCGCAGGCAAAGGAACGCGGAATTACCATTATTGATGCAACGTGTCCTTATGTCCAAAAAGCGCAAAGAATGGCTGCCAGCTCATCAGCAAACAGTTTTGTCATTGTTGTCGGTGACAAAAGCCATCCGGAAGTTAAAGGGATCCTAGGATGGGCAGGAAGTAATGCTCTCGCCATAGAGACGCTGGCCGAGGCTGAAGATTTGCCATACCACCCAAGAATTACAGTTTTGGCCCAAACAACACAGCAGAAAAGTCATTTTTTTACAGTTGTTGAAGAGTTAAAAAAACATACTGGGGAACTAATCGTCCAAAATACGATCTGCGCGGCGACGGAAGAACGCCAGGCCTCAGCTAGTGAATTGGCCGAAAAAGTGGATGTGATGATTGTCGTGGGGGGGTTGAGTAGTTCCAATACACGGAAACTGGGATCGATCTGCAGTGGAAAAACGAAAACATACTGTATAGAAACAGCCGAAGAATTACTGGAGATCTGGTTTACGGATGCGAGAAATGTCGGCTTGACAGCAGGAGCTTCCACACCGGATTGGATTATCGAGGAGGTTTGCAATAAAATGTCGGAGTTTATGGAAAAAACACAGATCCAAGAGGCTGAGGAAAGCGCTGTGAAGACGGTTTATGATGAAGAAAACATGATGGAAAATTTTGATCAGGGGCTACCCAAACTTTATCGGGGCGCGATTGTCAAAGGAACCGTCGTAAAAATAACAGGCGATGAGGTCTTTGTGGATATTGCCTGGAAATCGGAAGGCATGATTCCTTTTGAGGAACTTTCCGCTACCAAGGTTTCGAATATTCATGATCTCGTTAAAATCGGTGATACGATTTCGGTGATGGTCATGCGTGTCGAAAACCAGGAAGGCTACCCCGTTTTATCCCGTAAACGGGCCAATGAGGTTGAAGCGAAGGAACAGTTGGCCCACCTTGCCGAATCAAAGGAAGAAGTTCAGGCAGTCGTTACGGAAGCGGTCAAAGGCGGACTTCTGGTCGACCTCGGAATGAGAGGCTTTGTGCCTGCTTCTCAGGTTGAAACCGGCTTTGTAGACAATCTTGAAAAGTATATCGGGAAAACACTTCGTTTAAGAGTCATCGAGTATGATGAATACAAGAAGAAACTGGTCCTTTCCCAAAAGGTTATTTTAGCAGAAGAGCAGGAAAGTAAAAAAGAAAAACTTATGGAGACGATTAAAGAAGGTGATATCGTAAAGGGAACAGTTCGCCGCTTGGCCGATTTTGGTGCGTTTGTTGATCTTGGCGGTATGGACGGGCTACTACATATCTCGGATATGGCTTTCTCCAGAGTAAAACACCCGTCGGAGATCGTGAATATCGGTGATGAAGTTGAAGTTCAGGTCTTAGCGATTGATGCTCAAAAAGGCAGGATTTCCCTCGGATTAAAACAGCTTAAAACCAATCCATGGTCTGCTGCTGCTGAAAAATATACTGTGGGATCTATCGTACACGGCAAAGTCGTCAGAATCGCACCTTTTGGTGCTTTTGTAGAACTGGAGGACGGGGTTGATGCGTTGGTGCATATTTCCCAGCTGGCCGACCACAGGGTCATAAAAGTACAGGATGTTGTTCAGGTCGGACAGGAGATTACAGCGAAAGTCATCGATTTTAAACCGGAAGATAAAAAAATCAGCCTGAGTATCCGGGAACTGCTTACGGAAGCCAGCGAAGCCAGTGCCCATCAGGATTTGGTAAATCTGCCGGATATACCTGAAGTTACGATTGGCGAAAAAATTGGAAATATACCGGATACAGACGGGGACATACTTTGATAAAATGGATGCATCAAATGGCTTCTTGCTTTGATTGGCAAGAAGTCATTTCACTTCGGACGGAATTAATGCAACAGGAGGTCAAAAGATGGCTGCTCAGAAGATAAAAACAAAAAATCCTGACTTTATTCTGTTATTTTCTGCGGTAATCATTTTGGCAGTTGGTCTGATTATGGTTTTAAGTGCCGGCTCCTCTTTTTCTTATGAGAATAAAAATAATTCCTATTATTTGTTTTTTAGGCAGTTACAGTGGGTAGGGTTAGGAATCTTTGCAGCCGCGGTAGCTGTTTACCTCCCTTTGAAGGCCTTTCGAAAGGTATCTGGGATCAGTATACTCGTCAGTGTCATCCTGCTCTTGATGGTCGAATTCAGCAGCCTGTCAAGTACAAAGAAAGGTTCGGCTCGCTGGCTGGATATTTTCGGGATGTCCGTACAGCCGTCAGAAATCGCAAAACTGGCCATTGTCCTCTTCTTTGCTTATATCCTTAGCCGCTACCCGGTTAAAAAATTTAAGGATATCTTCATGCCGGTGGGTGTGCTTGGCGTCATTTGTCTGCTCGTTTATAAGCAGCCTGACCTTGGCACTGCGATTGTCATCCTGGGAGCAGGAGTGTTTATGATGCTGATGACGGAGCTCCCGACGGGCTATTTCCTGGCTGCGATTCCACTGATTGGCATCCCAGGATTTTTTCTGGTTAAAGGAGAAGAATACCAGTGGAACAGAATATTGGGATGGCTGGATCCTTGGGAATATGCAACATCATTTGGCTATCAGCAAATTAATGCCCAGATTGCCTTCGGTTCTGGCGGGCTGCTCGGCATCGGGATCGGAAGAAGCAGTGAGGGACTGGGTTTTTTGCCTGAAAATTATACGGATACTATTTTTGCCGTGATCGGACAGGAATTTGGTTTCTTCGGGACTTCGCTCATGCTTTTGTGTTTCATCGTACTCATTGGGCGCGGCTATGCCATATCACGGCAATGTCCGGATGGATTCGGACGGATGCTCGGATTTGGGATCACAACGATCCTGGGCATTCAAACCGTGATTAATCTTTGTGTTGTGACCGGTCTTTTCCCAGTAACAGGAATCACCCTACCTCTGATTTCCTATGGAGGAAGCTCTTTGCTTGTAACCATGTTTGAAATAGGTATTTTACTGAATATTTCACGCTTCCGACAGAATAATCTGCTGCGAAGCAGTTAGCAGACTGATAATAAGGTTATTTATGTTTTCTATGCGAGTGGTAGATGTACGAGTACCTTTATAACCGCCTTCATAGTATAATGAAAAGGTTAACCAAGTACTAAAGCATTTTACGTTGGAAAAGGATGGGAAAAATGCCCGATGGGTTGAAGGTATCTGCTGTTATGAAAAACAGTATTGCTGCTGAGATGGAGATCGAACCCGGAGATGAGATTCTCCAGGTGGATCAGCACAATATTCAGGATATTTTGGATTTGCAGTATTGGACGGCTGAAGAAGAATTTACATTGATCATTCAGAAGAAGAATAAAGAGATCTGGGAATTGGA
Organism: Dehalobacter sp. 12DCB1; assembly: GCF_004343605.1. Taxonomy (GTDB): domain Bacteria; phylum Bacillota; class Desulfitobacteriia; order Desulfitobacteriales; family Syntrophobotulaceae; genus Dehalobacter. The sequence goes on along the minus strand of NZ_POSF01000018.1, from coordinate 106,936 downwards.
GATTGTCAAGGAACCGGAGGAACTGCTTGGCATAGAAGTCAGCAGTGTTGGCCGGGATGGACTGATGAAGTGTCGGAATAACTGTGTTTTCTGCTTTGTCCGGCAGATGCCTACCGGGATGAGAGCGTCACTATACGACCTGGATGATGATTATCGGATGTCAGTGAACCAGGGAAGCTATATCACCTTGTCTAACCTGGCAGATAAGGATTTTCAGAGAATTATTGACATGCATCTGAGCCCTTTGTATATCTCTGTTCATGCATGGAATCCCGCTGTCAGGGAGAAACTGATGAGAAACAGGCAGGCCGGGAAACTGGCTGAGCAAATCAATAGACTTGCCGAAGCCGGTCTTGTTCTGCATACGCAGATCGTTTTGGTTCCTGGATATAATGATCGGGAGGTTTTGCAAGAAACTGTAGAGAACCTTGCGGCCTTTTTCCCGCAGGTCCAGTCCATTGGCATTGTTCCGGTTGGATTAACAAAGTACAGAGATAGACTGCCGGAACTTCGGATCGTAACGCCGGAAGCGGCAAGGGAAGTCTTGGAACATGGAATAGAATGGCAGAAGAAATACCGAAAACGGACCGGTCAAAACCTTGTTTATTTTTCTGATGAATTTTATATGCTTGCTAGCAGAGATTTTCCGCCACATCCTGAATATGACGATTTTCCCCAACTTGAAAACGGCATTGGCATGGCCCGAAAGTTTCAGGATGAAATCCAGATGTGCATTGGTGACCTGCCAGAGCGGATTCAGGAAAGAAAGATACACATAGTTACCGGGGTATCGGCAGCGGCCTATTTCCGGTCCAGGATCGCAGAGCTGCCTGCAGTTCAAGGCCTGCATATTACTGTACATGAGATTGCCAACACTTTTTTTGGAACCACGGTGACCGTTGCAGGGCTGCTTACGGCTCAGGACATCGCAGCACAACTGGGTGACCTGCAGGGAGAGTATTTCTTACTGTCGCGAGTGATGCTGAGGGCCGGTGAAGAAGTATTCCTCGATGGATATGATGTCCGATGGCTGACCAAACAGGTCAATGGTATAGCGGTAGTTGTGGAAAATGATGGTCAGTCTTTTATAGAAGGACTTTTAGGGATAACGATTGGAGGTTCGGAAAGTGAGTAAACCTGTGGTAGCAATTGTTGGGCGTCCGAATGTCGGGAAATCGACGCTGTTTAACAGAATTGTCGGCGGCTTGGTGGCCATCGTTGAAAATACCTCCGGGGTAACAAGGGACCGGTTATATTTTGATGCTGAATGGCTTGGCAGAAAATTTACGCTGATTGATACCGGCGGCATAGAATTTAAAGATGAAACGACACCGCTTTCATCGAAGATGAAACAGCAGGCCGAAATCGCAGTCGATGAAGCTGATGTTATCATGTTTCTTGTCGATGCCAAATCCGGAATTACGCCGGATGATCAGCAGATCGCCAGATATCTGCGAAAATCGAGCAAACCGGTATTGCTGGTCGCGAATAAAGTAGAAAAATTTAACAGGTTTGAGGCAGAGGCCCATGAATTTCTGCCGCTGGGCTTCGGTGATGCGATTCCGGTTTCGGCCGTTCACGGCATGAATACCGGGGATCTCCTCGATACGCTTATTTCGGTCCTGCCGGAAGATGCCGAGGCCGACTATGACCCGGATGTGGTTAAAATCGCCGTGATTGGCAGACCGAATGTCGGCAAATCATCGATTGTCAATATGCTGCTTGGGGAGGAACGGGTCATTGTCAGTGACATACCAGGGACAACCCGGGATGCAATTGATACCCCATTTACCTATGAAGACAGAAATTATGTATTAATCGACACGGCCGGCATCAGGCGCAAGAAAAAAATCTCCGAAGTCACGGAAAACTACAGCGTGGTGCGCTCTTTCCGGGCTGTGGACAGGTCGGATGTCGTACTGATGGTGATCAATGCCATCGAAGGCGTAACAGACCAGGACAAGAAAATTGTCGGCTATGCACATGAAGCAGGAAAAGGTCTCATCCTCGTTATCAATAAATGGGATCTTGTGATCAAAGATGAGAAAACCATCAATAAATATGAAAAAGATATTCGGGAAGAGCTGGCTTTTGTCCTTTATGCACCGACGCAGTTTGTTTCGGCCAAGACAGGCCAAAGAATCAACAAGATCATGGATCTGGTGGAATTTGTTGCGGAGCAGACCAGCAGGCGTATCTCGACCAGCACCTTAAACAATCTGCTCCGGGAATGGGTGCATCTGAATCCGCCTCCGTCGGATAAAGGTGTACGGTTAAAGATTTTATATGCAACGCAAAGCAGTGTTCAGCCCCCGACCTTTATATTCTTTGTGAATGATCCGGAGCTTGTTCACTTTTCGTATAAGCGTTATCTGGAAAATCAGCTGCGTAAGAACTTTGGTTTTGAAGGTTCACCAATCAGAATGATCATGCGAAAAAGAGATGAAGAAAAACAATAATTGACAGTAAGAGAAAAGAGGAGAAAGTGTTATTATGTTTGCGTATCTGATTTTTTTGCTTGCTTATCTTCTGGGCGCCTTACCATCCGCTTTTCTGGCAGGCAAGATCAAAAATATAGATGTCCGGAAGCATGGAAGCGGCAATATGGGAGCCACAAACACCTTCCGCGTTCTGGGCCCATTGTGGGGAATTGGCGTACTGGCTGCGGATGCGCTTAAAGGAGGCCTTGCAGCTTACCTTTGCTGGCTAGTCTTTGGCCCCTGGGGCGGCATTGCCGGTGGTCTGCTTGCGATGCTCGGACATAGCTTCAATCCGTATTTTGGCTTTCAGCGAACCGGTAAAGGCGCTGCCTGCGGGTTGGGCGTCATTGTTGTTCTGATTCCGGAGGTAACGATTGTTGCCCTGATGGTTTTTATTCTAGTTGTGTTCGTAAGCAGGTACGTTTCGTTGGGATCAATTCTAGCTGCAGTTACTGTGATTATCATGGCTTTTGTTTTTCAGGAGCCGCTTGCTTATAAAGTACTAGCCTTGCTAGGCGCCTCAACAGTGATTTTCCTGCATCAGTCCAATATCAAAAGGATCCTTAACGGGACTGAAGCTAAGTTTGGTAAAAATAAAGGGGAGTGAAAAAAGTGAAAAAAATTGCAGTATTTGGTTCAGGAAGCTGGGGAACAGCAATTTCTCTTCTGCTAGTCAGGGCAGGGCATAAGGTTTCTCTTATCGGGATCTTTTCAGATGAAATTGAGTTGATGAAAAGAAAAAAAGAGAACACACAATATCTACCAGGGTGCTTTTTGCCGGACGAGATTACCCCTACAACGGACTTAAAAGAAATCGATGCGGAAGCCGTTTTCATCAGCGTACCTTCCCACGCGGTCAGAGAAAGTGCACGTCTGATCAAGCCATACTTAAGACCCGGCTGCATTATCATCAATACGGCCAAAGGACTCGAAGAAAATACGGGCTTAAGGCTTTCTCAGGTAATTGAGGAAGAACTGCCGGACCATCCGATCGCGGTATTATCTGGCCCGAGCCATGCTGAGGAAGTCGGCAGAGATGTTGTCACCGCCGTCGCCGTTGCCGCCAAGGATATCAAAGTGGCCGAAATCATTCAGGATCTGATCATGACTCCGAAATTCAGAGTGTACACAAATCTTGACATGATCGGTGTTGAGATGGGCGGATCGCTCAAAAATATTATTGCGCTCTGTACCGGTATCCTTGATGGGATGAACCCGAAAGACAATACCAAAGCAGCCTTAATGACCAGGGGTCTTGCTGAAATGACCCGGCTCGGGGTGGCCATGGGCGGTCAGACTGAAACTTTTTACGGTTTAGCCGGAATAGGGGATCTTATTGTGACCTGCACAAGCCTGCACAGTCGGAACCTGCGGGCAGGAAGGGCACTGGGTGCCGGCAAGCCGCTCGATGAAGTCCTGAGGGAAGTCGGCATGGTCGTGGAAGGCGTCCGCGCGACAAAAGTCGCTTTTGAGCTAAGCAAAAAGTACGGTATTTCGATGCCGATCACTGAACAGGCCTACAAAGTATTGTTTGAAGGGCTTAGTCCTAGCGAAGCACTTGAGAACCTCATGATGAGAGGCAAAAAACATGAAACAGAGGATATGGGGATATTAGGACGTTAAGTCTTGGGATTAGTCATGAGATACTTACATGCATTTTAGAGTGAGAAGGTATTAGGCTGCTGACAAATTTGTTGGCAGCTTTTTGCTTTACTTACTTCTTTTAGTTTAGTTTATTTTGCTTTGACGCGCCCTGAGATCTGATACGGTTCATCCTCCTGGCTGTTTTTCACAATATATATTTCTAATGCCTTGTGACAAAGAAATCCGAGTTTGATACATAATACCAGGACGAAGATCCCGAGCATAAGCATGATGATTGTTCCAATAATGATTAACAGCGACGAAATCATATTCAGCACACCTCCGTTTTGTTGTGAATACTGTGTTCTTGCCTATATGTATTGCAAATAGCGGAAGATATTCTTGAGTCCTCAGAAAAAATGGATAAATAATTTAGACATAATTTCATTATTTCTTCAATATAAATATAATGCTTGAGGTGCTAGTCCTGTTGTTAAGTGTGAGAAGACAAAACAAGCAAAAAAAGTAGATTTCAGGTCCTTGCTGGAAGGACAGCACACTAAAAGGGAGGGAAAAGATCTATGCAAAACTATGATATTTTCAGCGATATTGCTGAAAGGACAGGAGGGGATATTTATTTCGGTGTTGTCGGTCCCGTCAGGACTGGAAAATCTACATTTATTAAACGTTTCATGGAACTCCTGGTCTTGCCGAACATAGTCAATGTATTTGAGCGGGAAAGAGCACGGGATGAGCTTCCACAAAGCGGTGCGGGCCGCCGGATCACAACGACGGAACCCAAGTTTATTCCTTCTGAGGCGGTTGAAGTTATTTTGAAGGATACGATTCACATGAATGTCAGAATGGTAGATTGTGTTGGATACGCTGTGAATGGTGCACTTGGTTATGAGGGGGAAGAAGATGAGCCGCGAATGGTTCATACCCCCTGGAATGACGAACCCATTCCTTTTGAGGAAGCGGCTGAAATCGGTACCCGCAAAGTGATTACTGATCATTCTACCCTAGGCATCGCTATCACGACAGACGGATCGATATCTGAAATCTCGAGAGAAAATTATCTTGAGGCAGAACAGCGGGTCGTTTCTGAATTGAAGGAAATAGGCAAACCATTTATTCTGCTGCTGAATACCACTAAACCCTACGCAGAAAGCACCATGGAGCTGTGCCGCGGTTTGGAACAGGCATACCAGGTACCAGTCATTCCAGTAGACTGCATGGAAATGAACTTAAATGACATTTCTCAGATACTTGAGGAAATTCTGTATGAGTTCCCGGTTGCGGAAGTCAATATTGAACTTCCCAAATGGGTTGAAGAACTGGATCTTTCCCATCCAATTCGGGCCGAATTTGAGGAAGTTATTCAAAAATCGGTCGGGGACATCAAGCGGATCAGGGATATTGATCATGCCTTGGAGATATTGTCTGAATGTCCGCATTCCAAAGATATTATTCTGAAAGAGACTGATCTCGGAACAGGCCATGCCGAAATCGAGATCACCACCGAAAAAGATCTATTTAAACAAGTCTTGGAACAGCTGACAGGAATTAATATTGAAGGGGATCATACCCTTTTAAGAATGATTTTGGATTACAGCAAAGCCAAGAAAGAATGGGATAAACTCTCGAAAGCTTTTGAAGAAGTCAGAACAAACGGTTATGGTGTCGTCACACCCCAACTGGACGAAATGTTCCTAGAAGAGCCTGAACTGATTAAATCGGGCGGCCATTATGGGATTAAGCTAAAAGCGAGTGCTCCATCCCTGCATATTCTGAGAGCAGATGTGACGACGGAGATTACACCGCTGATCGGTACCGAAAAGCAGGCGGAGGAACTTGTCAAGTATATGTTGGAAGATTTTGAGTCTGACCCGAAGAAGGTATGGGGATCCAATATTTTCGGAAAGTCCCTGCATGACTTGGTCAGGGAAGGAATTCAAAACAAGCTTTACAAAATGCCGGATAATGTCCAGATCAAACTACAGGATACACTTCAACGGATTGTGAACGAGGGGCATGGCGGTCTGATCTGCATCATCATTTAGGGGCGAATATAGATCTGATTTAAAGGAGAGATACGATTTAAAGGGATAAAGAGACCATTTTGCTGAAGGCCTTTCAAGGCCACTACAGGTGCATGGACAGATTTTTATATTCGTTTTTTGAAAGAAAGAGAAAGCCTACATTAGGCTTTCTCTTTCTTTGACTAATCTGGTTGTCAAAACCGTCAGAAAATGATTATAATAGATAAAACAGCATACTAATAAAGTTGGGAGCTGAATTGTGTGAGCAAACAGAAAAAAGATTTTCTGTTGGTAAGCAAGGAGATTCTTCCTGAGGCGATTACGAGAACAGCTCAGGCTAAAGAACTTTTGGCGAAATTTGATGTGCTGACCGTAAATGAAGCCTGTGAGAGGGTCGAAATCAGCCGGAGCGCATTTTATAAATATAAAGACGGAGTTTTTCCGTTTTATGAAGCAAGTAAAGAAAAGATGATTACGCTGTCCTTGCTGCTGATGGACAAAGCAGGGATTTTGTCGAATGTTTTAAACTATGTTGCCTCTGTCTCTGGAAATATCATTACCATCAATCAGGGAATCCCGCTGCAGGGGATTGCCAATGTCTCCATTTCGATTGAAACAGAAAAGATGGAAGAAACTGTGGAAAGCCTGGTGTCAAACCTCGGGGAACTTGAGGGAGTACGTAAAATTGAACTGATTGCAAAGAGCTGATCAAATTTTTCTGGAGTGTTGAGCTGTTTAACAATATATAAATAATTATTAACAACGTTTGTCCCAGTTGTTTTTTTTTGCATATTATGTAATGAAAGGAGGATGCAAATGGAAGCTTATATTAATGAAAGTTCTAAAAGAGATCAATCTTCTGTATCGAGTCAAAATATGGATCATCAACCTGTTGGTTGTCCATCAACTATTCATGAAACAGTATGTGTGCAAGCAGAAGTAACGGTTACACCAGATATAAAAGTTGGCGATATTAAAGTATTTTGTAAGGATGGCTCAATGACTAAGAAACGTCGTTGCAAACTCAAAAAAGCTTGTGTTTTTCTCGTTAATCAAAAGATTTGTGTTGAAATTCCTTTATCATTTGTTGCTACAGCCAAAGCTGAACCTAAAGGTATTATATGTGGAATACCCCAAAAAGGTAAATGTCCAGAAAAGCATGATTGTAAACAAAAAGTTAAATTTCTTAAATCCTTATTTAAATCAAATCTTTTTAAAGCATTGAGCGTGTTTAAACAACCCAGTTTATTTATTAAGAAATAGCATCACGTGGATTGTCGTTTACAATAGGTAGATTCTAAATAATAACGGCAATCCACAAAAAATAGTTTCTAGATCGCATTATAAATTAATTCCTAGCCATTTTCTCTAATAAAAAAAGCCCCTAAAGGCTTAGAATTATCTGGTCGGAGCGACACGATTTGAACGTGCGGCCTCTACCACCCCAAGGTAGCGCTCTACCAAACTGAGCTACGCCCCGACAAAAAGCATGCTTCCGTGAAGCACTTATACAATTTATCATACCTGTTTTAAAAAATCAAGCATCGAAGATGTAAAATACCTTTAGTTTTACACAGTTATGTGATACGCTATGACAAAGGAGTTGTAACCAAATGGATAAACTTGACTTGATTCTTCTAGAATTAAAAGAAATCAAAGACAACCAAGAAAAAATGCAATCCGATATGACAGCTTTACGGACTGATAACAGGGGAGTACATAGAAAACTTGATATGCTAATGCAAACCACGGCAATAAATATTGAAGACATTACGATGTTAAAGGCTAAATAAATATTAAAGTAATCAAGAAAACCTCAAAAATTATCCGGGGTTTTCTCTTATTCAGAAATGATTTACAGTGAGAAACCAAGCATAGACTCGAATCAGGAAGGATATACTCTGGATATGGGCCACTAAAGAAAAGACAACGAAAGGACAGCCGGCATGGGAAAACATAAAAAAAATGCAAGAGCCAAATCGTCTCTGACGGTAAGTGATCCACATTTTACAGACTATGATGTTCAAAAGGAACGTAATATCCAACAGACGCAAGCCGACAAACCCAGCCATTCCTGAACTGAAGATCTTGATCATAATCCGGGGAAACCCGGATTATTTATAATGATATTTAATAAATGATTTATAATAAGAGAAACATATAATGCAGGTCAAGAATGCCGGATACGGGATAAAGGACATTAGCCGAACAAATCTTGGACAGAAGAAGTGATGATATGAATAAAGCTATTATCGTTGAAGGGAAGACAGACCGGGAGCAGCTGCTGAAGGTACTGAGTGAACCTGTCGAAATCATTTGTACATACGGTACCATTAATCAAACGAACCTTGAAAGGCTCATTGACGAAGAAAAATACGATGAAATTTATGTGCTGGTCGATGCAGATGAGCCGGGAAATAAGCTGAGGCGGAGCATCAAAAATATTTTTCCGAATGCCCGGCATCTGTATACCAGAAGAATGTACCGGGAGGTAGCATCGACCCCACTTGAGGAAATTTATGATATCTTAAAAAATGCTCACTTCGATGTGAAGGAAATACTATAACAAGAAGAATTCCAGCCTTGTAACAAAAAGTTTCAATAATCCCCAAAAAACATCAAAATTCGCTTGTGTTATTCTTCACTTTCTGATATCATTTTGACAAGTAATATATAACGGTATATACAAATAAAATAAATACTGAAATAAGGCTTAAACTCTAAAAATAAATTTGTGAAAATATTCACTATTTTAAAACTATGAGGTAAAACTGACAATATTTGCTTAGAAGGGGGACTTAAGTACTCTTTATACAATAATTACAGTTTTTTGTATTAAGGTAAAAAGCCATGCAAGGAAAGGATAAGAAAGTGGAAATTGTTGTTTGTATTAAACAAGTGCCTGATACTACCGAAGTAAAGATTGATCCGGTTAAAAACACGTTAATCCGTGACGGTGTTCCGAGTATCGTGAATCCGTTTGACGAATATGCTACTGAAGCTGCTATCAAAATCAAAGAACAATACGGCGGTAAAGTGACCGTCCTAACCATGGGACCGCCGCAGGCTGTATCTGCGCTGCGCAAATGTCTAGCGATGGGAGCGGATGAAGCAATACTGATCAGTGACCGGGCGTTTGCAGGTGCCGATACTTGGGCTACTTCCTATTCGCTGGCCAAAGCCATTGAAAAAATTGGTAAACCGGATATCATTTTTTGCGGGAAAATGGCCATTGACGGAGATACCGCCCAGGTAGGGCCTGGTATTGCCGAGCATTTACATCTTCCCCAAACGACCTATGTCCAAAAAATCAGAGAAGTCCATGAAGATCATCTCGTCGTTGAACGTGCCTTTGAAGGCGGATTTGAAGTGATCAAAGTTCAATTGCCTGCCGTCATCGCAGTTGATAAAGCAATCGGAGAACCAAGGTATCCGAGCGTTAAAGGTTCGATCAAAGCCTCAAGAATGCCGGTATCAACCTGGTCTGCTGCGGATATTGAAGCTCCTGCCGAAAAGACCGGACTGAACGGCTCCTGCACCCAGGTAATGCAGATTTTTACGCCTGAAGTGAAAATTCAGAGTGAACTGCTTAAAGGTGAAACAGACGAACAACTATGTAATTTGCTGATTAAGAAGCTGCAGGCCGCTGAAATCGTATAAGGGAGGAGCAGAAAAATGAGTGTAAAGATTCAAGAAAATCAATGTAATGGCTGCGGCGCTTGTGTTGATAGATGTCCTTTTGGCGCTATAGAGATTGTTGCTGGTATTGCGAAATTAAAGGATAATTGTACTGGCTGCGGAGCCTGTAGCAAAGCTTGTCCGAACAGTGCGATAGAAGTCACCAAAAAAGCTAAAAAAGCTCCTAAAAACAACGACGTCTACAAGGGTGTTTGGGTCTTTATCGAACAGCGCAACGGAAAGATTGACACCGTAGCGCTTGAGCTGCTAAGTGAAGGCCGCAAGCTGGCTAATGAACTGAAGGTGGAATTAGCGGGCGTGCTTCTTGGCGAAAATGTCGGCGAACTTGCTAAAGAGTGTTTTGCTTACGGAGCCGAAAAGGTCTATCTGGTAGACGGCCCTGTGTTTAAGGATTATCGTACCGATTCCTACACGGATGCGATTGTTGAAATCATCAATAAATATAAACCGGAAATTCTATTGTTTGGCGCGACCAATAATGGACGTGACTTTGCAGCACGCATTGCTGTCAGAATTACCACCGGTCTTACGGCGGACTGCACCGCTCTTTCCATTGATCCGGAAACACGTCTGTTAAGACAGACCCGGCCTGCGTTTGGCGGTAATGTGATGGCGACCATTCTATGCCCAAATCACCGCCCGCAGATGGCCACAGTCCGTCCAAAAGTCATGAAGATGGATGATCCCGATTATAACCGGACAGGTGAAGTTATTCGCTGTGAAAGCTCTGTTAAAGAAGCGGATATGACCACCAAGATTTTAGATATTGTTCAAAGCATATCTCATACCGTCAATCTACAGGATGCTGAGATCATCGTCTCCGGCGGCAGAGGCATCGGCGGTCCGGAAAATTACCGTTTGATTGAAGAACTGGCTGAAGCCCTTGGTGGTGTAGCCGGTGCATCACGCGCAGCAGTTGATGCAGGATGGGTTCCGCATTATCGTCAGGTAGGGCAGACCGGAAAAACGGTTGCCCCGAAGCTTTATATTGCCTGTGGTATTTCAGGCGCTATTCAGCATCTTGCCGGAATGAATACCTCTGAAATCATTGTCGCAATTAACAATGATCCCGAAGCGCCAATTTTCAACATCGCGACTTATGGCCTTGTTGGGGATCTTCACCAAATTGTGCCGATGCTGACCCAAAAGATCAAAGCGTTAAAAAGGGCGTAAAAAACGGTCTCTAATGATAAGAAGATACGGCTGACGGATAAAAGGATAAAAGAGGAAGATTAAGAAAAGGAAGGTGTTAGAATTGCTTTCTTTAAAGCTGATTATATTTTTAGTGCTGACAGGACTTGCAGTTTATGCGTTTGTTCACGCCTTAAGTAAAAAAATTCGTATTTTGACTTTAGGCGCGAAAGAAAACAGGTTTGACAACCCGGGCAAACGTTTAAAGAATTTTATTGTGACCGTTTTATTGCAGGGCAAAATGCTCAGGGAATTTTACGGCTATATTCACTTGTTTATCTTCTGGGGATTCATATTCATTGCCTTAGGAGAAATCCCGTTTATGATCGAAGGACTGTTCCCATCTGTCCATGTTCCATTGCTCGGAACAAATCCCTACTTCTATCTAATTAAAGACATTCTGTCGACACTCGTATTTGTTGGTTTAATCATTGGTGTGATCAGAAGATGGATCGTCAAGCCCAAACGTCTCTACCGAACACCGGAAGCCGCGATCATCGTGATTCTGATCTTCCTGGTTATTATCACCGAATGGCTGACCAGTGGAGCCAAAATTGTCTTAGAGGCAAACTCTGCTTATAACCTGGCCTTCATCTATCATCTGTTTGCCGGACTGTACCAGGGCTACAACGCTGAAACGCTCCGTGTCATCATTGAAATTTGCTGGTGGACCCATGTGCTGATCATTCTCGGGTTCCTGGTCTATATCCCGAACTCCAAGCACATGCATTTGCTGGCCTCGCCGTTCAATGGCTATTTTGCTACATTGAAACCTGCCGGCGCTCAGATTCCGGCAATGGATCTGCTGGACGAAAAGGTTACGGAGTACGGTGTAGGCAGAATTGAAAACTTTACCTGGAAGCAACTGCTGGACAGCTTCGCGTGCGGAGAATGCGGCCGTTGTATGGATAACTGTCCGGCCAATATCTCCGGTAAACCGTTGAATCCGAAAAAACTCTTAAGCAGAGAGCTGAAAGATCATCTTCTGGAAAAAGGCGCTGAGATGACCAAGCTTGGCCTTGAATCCACAGCTGATTTAACAGCTGAAGATTTCAGGAAGATTGCCAAGGAGGACCGCGAGTGTGCGGAAATACTTCAAAAGCACTTAATCGGCGATGTCTTTACACGTGATGAACTCTGGTCCTGTACGACCTGTTCAGCCTGTCAGACTTTATGCCCGGTATCGAACGAACATGTCAACAAGATCATTGATATGCGTCGGTATGAGGTGATGAATGAAAACAACTATGCACCTGAGCTGCAGCTCGCTTTCCGTAATGTGGAGAGCAAATACAATCCATGGGGCGTCAGCTGGAGCGAGCGTGCCGGCTGGGCCAAAGATCTTGATATCCCGGTCATGAAAACAGCAGAGAATCCGGAGTATCTATTCTGGGTAGGCTGTGCCGGTTCTTTCGACAACCGTGCGAAGAAGGTTTCTGTAGCTACTGCCAAAATCCTTAAGGCTGCCGGCGTCAACTTTGCGATCCTTGGCAGAGAAGAGAAATGCTGCGGTGATTTTGCCCGCCGTGCCGGCAACGAATATCTCTTCCAGTTCATGGCCAAAGAAAATATAGGCATCCTGAATAACTATGGCGTGAAAAAGATTATCACTACCTGTCCGCACTGCTTCAATACCCTGAAAAATGAGTATCCGGAACTTGGCGGTAATTATGAAGTGATTCATCATACCCAGTTCATTAACCAGCTTATCGAAGAAGGCAAGCTGAAACTGAATAAAGACGTTCGGCTGCCGGAACAAAGAATTGTGTATCATGACTCCTGTTATCTCGGGCGCTACCAGCAGGAATATGATGCACCAAGAGCACTCTTCAATAGGATTCCGGGGGTTCAGCTCGTCGAGATGGACCGCAACCATGACAAGAGCTTTTGTTGCGGTGCAGGTGGAGCCAGAATGTGGATGGAGGAAAATCTGGGTGACCGTATCAATAACCTAAGAGTAGAACAAGCACTTTCCAAAGATCCTCAAGCCATTGGCGCCAACTGCCCATACTGCATTACGATGCTGGAAGACGGCGTCAAAGATAAGGCTAAGCCTGATCGAAATGTTCACGTTGTCGATCCGGCCGAACTCATTGCAAAAATGATCTAACAAAAAAGATAGACCTTTGGCAGACTCGGGATTGCTAAAGGTCTATTTACTTGATACAATACATACATTATGTATAGAATTATGTCGTTTCTTGAATAATAGACAGAAACGACAGGGCAGGATTTTTATTTTTAATCACGAATAATGTAAAATAACACAGAACTATGTGGAAAACTTAGGATTTCTGGAGGGGAATCAAAGGTGATCGAAGTTTATAGCGTTGAATCGGAACTAAAAACAGTTGAAACGGAAATGAATAAAGAAATGCAGTTTAATTCATCAACGCTTGATGATCTGTTGAAGCTGCCGATGAATAATCTGGATAGGTATATGAGTCCGGCATTGGTTTTGTCTGTAAGCTTCATGACCGGAAAAATCAACAAAACTATTCTTTCCCTCGCAACCGTTTTTCAATATGTTTTTTTGGCGCATCATATTCATAAACTGATTACTGATGAGGATATGTCCGAACATGCCAGGCAGTTTCCTGTACTGACAGGGGATTTTATGTTTGGACAAACTCTGAAGAAGGTATGTCAGGAAGATATATTTCCATATGCCAGCCAGTTTGTCAAACTGATCAAGACGATCAATGAAGGCATTCTGATACGCTGGCGGTATAAAAATAAGTGTATCCCTTTCCAGGGATATAACATGATCTTAGGGAAAGAAAGAGCTTCTCTGACAGCGCTGGCTGTGAAACTCAGTGCTAAACTTTCTGGGATTCCCCAAACGCATATAGATAAACTGGAGAACTTTGGGTACTGTATAGGGATGGCCTGGGCAGCTTCGGAAGAGCCGGACTGTGCTTCAATATTACAGGAAAATCTCAGTAAAGCAGAAGAGAACCTGGCTCAAATCCGCGATTATCTACCGATCAAACCTTTACAGGAATTAATGGAATTTCTATCAGCGGAAATCGAGCGAAATAAACGTGCCGGTACAGGAGTCTTACAATAATAAATATCCTTCGTGAAGATCTTGGAGCTCTCAAGCCACTGAGAAACATTGCTAAATATCAATCTCAGACCTGAGGTTTTTTTTGTCTGACGCGAATCAGAAACTTTTCTAGAACATGGAAAGTATATTTGGTATTCTTGAAATATCATGATAGAATAATTAATGGCTTATATTTAGCTGATGGAGGAGCGAAATAGTGCAACGGAGAAAACAAAGAAACGTAGAAATGACGCTTCTGGGACATGTTAAAGAATTAAGAAAAGTATTTCTTATTTCTTTGTATGCGATTGCTATCGGAACGGTTATCGGGTATATTTTCAGCGACTATGTATACGGTTTTTTGGCAGACCCTGTCACGGAAATGGCCGGAGTAAGCTTTATTACCACAACTCCAATGGAGCCGATTATGGTAAAGCTGCAAATATCGGTAGTAACCGGTATTATGATTGCCCTTCCCGTTGTATTGTGGCAGATCTGGAGCTTTATACTTCCGGGTCTCAAAAAAAACGAACGTAAATATCTTTACTACATCGTTGCGTCATCATTTATTCTTTTTATTGCCGGTGCCGCTTTTGCCTACTATCTTGTTTTGCCGGTCTGTTTGAAGTTCCTGTTGCTTGCAGGAGGAGGAGCCGTAGATTCTACGCCTTTTGTGACCAAATCCTCTTATCTGAAATTTATCTTAACGTTTATGGGGACTTTCGGAGCAGTATTTCAGCTACCGGTTGTATTGCTTTTCCTGATGAGAACCGGGCATTTGTCTCCAAAAACGCTTGCCAAATTTCGCAAATGGGCTTTTTTTGCCATTGTTATACTTACCGTAGTCGTATCCCCGACACCGGATCTTCTAACCCAGCTACTGATGGCAGGCCCAATATACATGCTTTATGAACTAAGTATATGGCTGGGCTATCTTATTACGAGAAAGAAAAAAGAACTTCAGCCTTCCGAAAACGAAGAGGGAGGGGGACAGAACCAATGAGTATGACTGAAATTGCGCTAATATTGGTCATCGCTGTCGTTCTATTTGGGCCGGAGGATTTGCCCGTTGTGGCGAGGACTTTGGGCAAAATAATATTTCAGGTACGAAAATTTACCAATGAAGTCACCAGAGAATTTAGGGGTGCGCTTAGTGCTCCCAACGGTCTAATTCAAAATGCTTTGAAAGAAGATCCTCCTAAGGATAAACCGGCTCAGTCTAAAAAAATAGCGGAAGATGAAGAGCTTCTTTCCTATCAGGAAATTGAAGAACCGTCTCCCGATAAACAAGAGAATCAGAAAGACATGCAAGCGGGTGAATAATAGTTGAAACGTCAGAAATTTTTTAGAGAAATCAATGCAGATCTGAAAAAAGTCGAAAAGGAACTTGATAAATTTCTTAATGTCGATGATCCTATGTTTTCGCAAACTTGTCTTTATCTTCTGCAAGCTGGCGGAAAGAGGTTGCGTCCGAGTTTTACGCTTCTTGCCGGGAAATTTTTTGACTACCGGTTTGAGAAGCTTCTTCCTGTTGCAATGGCCCTGGAACTTATACATATGGCAACATTGATTCACGATGATGTTGTCGATGCGTCCCTTACACGCAGAGGACGTCCAACCCTAACCGCAGGCTGGGGAAATACCGTATCGATGGCGACAGGGGACTACCTGTTTGCTAAGGCCCTAGAACTGATTGTGAAGATTGATAATTCTGCGGTATCCAGCATTTTAGCTGATGTCTGTATTGAAATGTGTCAGGGTGAAATTCAGCAAATCAAGTCCTCATACGATACAACACAAACCTTGAAGCAGTACCTTTATCGCATTCAGCGGAAAACAGCGCTGCTGATCGGCTTATGCTGCAAATTAGGTGCCAAAGTATCGAATGCCAGTCCGAGACAGATATGGCTGATGAGCAAGTACGGTAATTACCTCGGTCTCGCGTTTCAAATTGTCGATGATATCCTTGATATAACTGCAAATCCCAAAGAACTGGGAAAACCGGTCGGAGGAGATATCCGCCAGGGGATCATTACCCTGCCGATGATCTTTGCATTAAAGGATTCTCTGCAGAAAGAAAGATTAAAGGAGCTTTTGGGGCAGAAAACGAAAACGGATGCCGAAGTAGCCGAGGCAATCCAGCTGATAATCCAGGCAGGCGGAATCGATAAATCCAGCAAAGTGGTTGAGCAGTATATTGTCAAAGCTAAAACAAACCTTCGAGAACTCCCCGATATCCCGGCCAAGGCTGCTTTAATTGAGCTGGCTGATTTCATCGGTGAGAGAAGCTACTAAGATACGAAGTTGCGAAAAATCTACTCACGTTATGATGGATAATTTAAGGTTGACGTGGTACTAGTACCACGTCAACCTTAAATTATCATTAAGAGCCGCCGCAGCGGCTTTTGCTATTTTTTCAAGAGATACAAACACCCATTGATATGGTAAAAAATAGTATATTATACATGAATTACTAAGTAAGGAGCTGTGTATTTTTTGAATGACCAGAGAAGGAAAGCATTATTGGAAGAAATAGAAAAAATACGGCATTCTAAAGTTATTGTCTATTTTTCTTATACACCTCTCGACGATGGAATTCTGGTTCCGCTGTATCAGGAATTGAATAAGATTGGAAGAACCCCAAAAATTGACCTTTTCCTGCACAGCTATGGAGGTGCGGTTGACACACCCTATAAGGTTGTCATGCTAATCAGAGAATTTTGTGAAGAGTTTTCAGTCATTGTTCCTTTTTCAGCGAAATCAGCAGCTTCAATGATTGTTCTGGGAGCGGATGAAGTTGTGATGGGCCCAATATCCGAGCTGGGGCCGATAGACCCGTTAGTCAAGCATCCGTTGTATAAGGATTTCTGGATACCGGTCCAGGCCCTGCGCTGCTGCTTTGAATATATTGAAGAACTCATAGAAAACAACTCGAATACGGAGGTCTCTGAAATCATCGTCAATTCGGTTTTGAATAAACTTGATCCGTGGCTGATTGGGGATTATGAGAAAGCCTTAAAGGCTTCCAGACAATATGCCGAATCTCTGCTTTCCAAATATATGCTGAAAAATAATAAAGAAAAGGTGAAAGTGGTCACGCAAAACCTCACAAACGGTTATTTTTCGCACGGTTATCCGATAGGCCGGGCTGAAGCTAAAGAGATGGGCATTTGCGTAACTGAGGCTTCAGGAGAATTATGGGGATTAATCTGGGAATTATATCTTGTTTATCAATCCATGTTTTCTGGCGAAAATACTTGTAATTTTTCTCTTTCTACGATAGGATGATGTAGGGTAAAGAAATTGGTTTTTTGTAGATTTCATGATATAGTAATATGAAAAGGAGGGTGACAGAAGTGCAACCTATTTTTGGAATGATTGCTCCCATGACATTAGTCATTATCTTAGTCGTTGTGTTGATTATTTTTGGCCCAGGGAAACTTCCTGAATTGGGCAAAGCTATGGGCAAAGGTATTAAAGAATTTAAGTCCGCGACCGATGATCTGGAAGACAGCGTCAAGGGAACCAAGGATTCGACTGAAGAGAAAAAAGAAGGATAAGCTTCTATCAGCAATCACATGATCCATATAGAAATGTTTAGGACGTTACCGTGTTGCCATAGCTGGCAAGGAGTGGTAGCGTCCTTAAATTATTTCCCTTTTTATATGATTCTAAGATTATCTGCATTTACATTTAGTAGTTTCGCACAATATTCGATAATTTCGCGGCGTCGAACGATCCCGATAAAAATTCCCTGATCGTCAATCACGGGAACAAAATTCTGCTGGATCGCCCTAGAAATAAGATCATTGATCTGTGCATTGATCGAAACGGGTGCATTCTGGGTACGTTGTTCAATCTCATCCAGATGTATTTTTTCCGTGTTGCCGAACGTGAGATCAGGGGTATTCTTCAGCTTCCAAAGGAGGTCGCCCTCTGTTACAGTTCCCGCGTAATGCCCCTTGGAATCCACCAGAGGGATCGCGGCATATCCATGGTACTCCATACGTTCAAGCGCCTGACGCATCGTAGCATTTTTTTTAAGAAAGATGACATCTTTTTTCGGAATAAGAAAAAATGCAACATTCTTCATAGTAAAACCTCTGATACTTTATTATGCTGACTGTATATTTAAATTATTCCATAGAAACTATGGAATTCCTTCCCGGTTCTAAAGCTTTTTGACAGTAAATAAAGTATCGTGGTCTCGAGGGACAAAGTGACGTATTTGTCCCCAATTAAGAGGAGGACAAAAGATACGTACTTTTGTCCTCCTCTTATTCGTTTTACAATTTTTTAGAAGATTACACCCAGAGCAATAAGGATAAGAATCGCAATCGCGATAATACCTACACCTACACCGCCATATACCGGAGCCACTGGGGCAACCGGAGCCACCGGGGCAGTTCTGCAGCAGCATCCATAACCGTACATTTATTTTTCACCTCTCTTATAGTCAGATTAAATAATAAGATATTGGGTTCTTAGAATAAAATCCCCATCGCAATCAAGAGCAGAATAATCACTGTTACAATAGCAATTCCGCAAAAATTTGGCGTACAGCAACAACCACCAACTGCGCCTCCTGTTACAACATTACCGGCAACTGCACCTTCGTAAGCCATAATCGCAAGACCCCCCTTGTATAATTGGTATGAATTGGTATTTGATGCAATATATGTATAAGAATGTGCAATGGTGTATTTTCTACCGGTCAAAAATAATTGGATAAAATAACAGAAGCTCCCGCGTCCGGGAGCTTCTTGCGCAAAGTCCAAAGACAACTGCGGCTAGATTTTATACCTAGACATCAATTATCTAGAGACTCTTCAATAAAAAATTAACATGGAAAAGCCTTAAAGTCAACGATTATAAACAAAAATCTAGTAGTTAAGTTTTGGTTATTCTGTTATTCAACGAACGGAATAAACACAGCCGCAATATTTTTGAAGGTAGAAATTTTGGGACCGCGCGATCTCCATCGTCTTTTTATATCCATCCTGTTTTTTAAAATTTCTGGCCAAGAATTTGAGACAGTTCTCATCAGCAACCTTTTGACCTATCTCTAGAATGCGTTTGCTGCTTTTATGAGGGCTGATGGTCAGCGTGGTTGTAAAGATGCTGATATCGTTTTTCAAAGCATATGCGGCCGTTTTTTGAAGTCTCAGAGCAAAGCAGCGGTCACAGCGAAGTCCTTTCTCCGGTTCATTCTCCAAACCTTTCACTTGTGTCAACCACTGTCGGGGGACATAAGGATCCTCGATAAAAGATATGTTTTGGGCAGCGGCATATTTTTGCAGTTCACTGCTCCGGAGTAGGTATTCTTCCTTCGGATGAATGTTAGGATTGCAATAGTAGATGACCGGAGTAAAATCCCCAGAAAGCTGCTCCAGGACATAACCTGCACAGGTGGCGCAACAGGCATGAATCAAAATTTTTTCTTTGACCATCGTTTCAACCTCCTAATGGTGACGCTACAACATATCCCTAAGGGAATAAGTCTTGCTGGCAAAATTATAGGCCTGATGCAGCTTGAATGCAAGATGGGAAAGTTGTTCAAAATAACTAAAGGATAGGAGGTGAATTTGATGAACAAAAATGCAATGGATCGGAATGTAATCATTCCTGTTTTAGGATTATTGTTTTTGTTGTGCGGCACTGGACAAGTTTTTGCCCAATCGACCCAGTATACCGTTCAGGCTGGAGACAGTATGTGGAAAATTGCAGTAAGGTATGAGATTGGATTAAGTGAATTGGCCCAGGCTAATCCGCAAATCCAAAATCTTAGACTGATTTACCCCGGGCAGAAGATATTGATCCCGAACATCGACAGCGTTAAAGCCCTAGAAACGGAAGTAATTCGCCTGGTGAATGTTGAACGGTCAAAAAAGAGTTTGCAACTGCTGAAACAAAACTGGGAAGTATGCAGGGTCGCAAGATACAAGTCGCAGGATATGATCAATAAAGGGTACTTTGCTCATGAGTCGCCGACTTATGGATCTCCTTTCAAAATGATGGAGTCCTTTGGCATCCGGTTTTCAGCCGCGGCTGAGAACATTGCCTATGGCCAGCAAACACCGCAGGAAGTAATGAACAGCTGGATGAATTCTGCGGGACACCGCAGCAATATCCTAAGTCCATCTTATCTAGAAATAGGTGTAGGAGCGGCCAAAGACAGTGAAGGCAATATCTACTGGACACAAATGTTCATTAAGCCGCTATAACCTTTATAACTTTTGAAGACAACTTTTGAAGAAATGCTGCAAGAGCATCCTGAATAAAAATGGTGGTTCATCCCTTCGGGCTGTGATAGACTAGTACTATCGGTCCCATTGTTATTTAAGGTTGACAGGGGACGATCACAAATCTTACCTGAAGGATATCGTGATGACAGCACAGGGACTTGCCGCGGAGAATAATGAGAGCCGGATCATTTGGCTGGATGTAATGAAGGGAATAGGGATACTGAGCGTCGTCTGGGGACATGCCGGCCATCCTTATTCTTTTCTGATGTTCTTTTTCCATATGCCTTTGTTTTTCTTTATCAGCGGCTACCTGTACAGACCTGTCGGTAAAGTAGTGCCGCTGCAATATTTAGTCAGGCGGTCAAAACAGCTTCTGGTTCCTTATGTTTTTTATATCATTCTGATTACGGCCTTTCTGGCCGTATTAAGTGTCCTTAAAGGCCAATCTGTGGATATCAACTGGACAGCATTGATTCTGGGCGGAAGCAAGCTGGAAGGTGCTTACGGAACCTTTTGGTTTGTGACCTGTTTATTTTTTGTCCAGATATTTTTTGACTTCGTCATCCGGAAGATTCGTCCAAGGTGGCTTGTCGTGCTGACGATCGCGGCATGTTTTGTTTTTGCCTTCTGGGAATCACGCTTTCACCAAGATTTCTTTGTTCCCTGGAATATGGATGTGGCCCTTTTTGGAATCGTTTTTTATGCGCTGGGTTTCCTTTTTAAACAAAAAAAATGGCTGGTAAATGCCCAGCTAAACAAAATCATTCTTTTATTTTCAGCAGTCTTTCTTATCTTGTTCCTTTATGCATATTTTCAGGATTACCTAAGGTTTGGTTTGGACTTTAAGCACCGTCAGTATTACTTTTTCGGTACGAACATCCTTGTGCCAATGGCTGCAGTTCTGCTGATCTCCGGCCTAAGCAGGATGCTCAGTAATTGGACTTTTAGTAGAAAGTTATTTAGTTCCCTGGGCCAAAGTTCGATGGCAATCATGTTTCTTCATTTGTTTGTGAATTCAGTGATTGGTGGTTTTATTACAATTAATCCTTGGCGTTTTCTTATTATCGGAATATTATTCCCTTGGCTGTGGTTTGAATTTGCTTCGCGGATACCTGGTCTGCGGTTTCTGGCTTTAGGAATAAACAAAAAAAAACCGGCCATTGGTATTGATATTGGAACCTCAGGCAGATCGGACAGAAGCATCTGAAAAACTGCAATAGGTTTGTTGTTCACGACTGTTCCCGATTGATTTTCTTTAGAAGCCAGGCCATATTTTTGCCAAGTGTCTGAAATGTATGGATGCCTTCCTCATCCTGTTGGACATTCCCGGGTTTATGGGCAAGTGTCATATTCCAGTAGCTGGAACCTACGGTGATCATTTCGGTAATGCCAAAGAATAGATTGATTGAAGAAAAAACGAAATTTGTACCGGCTCTCCGCGCAGCCACAACCGCGGCACCAACTTTTCTGGTCAATAAACGGCCATTGGCCCCGTTAACGATGCCGCAGCGATCAATAAAAGCTTTGACTTCGGGGGTCATGTTACTGAAATAGCTTGGGGAACCGATCAGAATGCCATCAGCTTCAAAGACTCTTTGCAGAACCGGATTCAATTCGTCGTTATGGCCCGGGCAGCTTCTGTCTTTGCTCTGAGCGCATTTTCCGCAGACCTTACAGCCAAAAATCGGTTTTCCGCCTAATTGCAGCAGTTCGGTCTGAATGCCCTCCTTTTCTAATTCCTTAAGAACAATTTGAAGACTTTGAGCCGTATTTCCATTGGGTTTTGGGCTCCCATTAAGTGCAACAACCAACATAGTATGTTCCTCCTGATTTTAGGCGTTTTTTGTATTGTCAAAATTTTGGATTAATTTTTGATGCTTTTGATGTAAGTACAATTATAATGAATAATTCGAGATCAACATTCGTGTTTCCTGCAGCGGATTCTGGAGGGACCTTTATAATCTTTGTTTGGCATTTTTGTTTAAGAATTGAAAAAGCATCTCATTTTTTATATAATGTCAATTAGCGCTCTGTGTCTTGTACAACCAAAACCGGCTGGAACTTGTTCCCGCAGTGCTGCAGCCCGGAGATGGACTATAGTATTCTAGCTTATTCGAAAGGAACGAAAAAAGTGAAGATTTTACGTTACATGCTCCTATTTGTGCCGATCACTATTGTCGGTGAGTTTTTGCATTGGACACCAACGCTGATGTTTGTCTTGACAGCACTGGCTATTATTCCTTTGGCAGCGCTGATGGGCGAAGCAACAGAGGAAATTTCCTTCTATTCAGGGCCCAAGATGGGCGGGTTTTTGAATGCAACGTTTGGCAATGCAACAGAACTGATTATTTCTTTCTTTGCTTTAAAAGCAGGTCTTTTTGAGGTTGTTAAAGCATCCATTGCCGGATCAGTCATTGGCAATATTCTGCTGGTGCTGGGTTTAAGCATGATCTTTGGTGGAATCAAATACAAGTCGCAGCGTTTTAATCAAAAGGTTATTGACAACAGTGCCAGTATGCTGTTGTTTGCGGTTATTGGTTTGACGATTCCGGCTATCTTCACACATACGCTGAACCCGGCACTCCTAAATACGCGTTATGAAGGACTCAGTATCATTGTGGCAGTCATCATGTTTATTATCTACATTCTGAGTTTAGTCTTTTCTTTTTACACGCACAAAGATATTTATTCAATCGACCATTCCCAGGAAAGCTCTCCGAAGTGGTCCATAAAAAAAGCAATTGCCGTTTTGGTCGGGGCCACTGTGCTGATCGGGCTGGAGAGTGAGTTCTTGGTCAGTGCTGTAGAGCCAATGTCGGAAGCGATCGGGCTAAGCGAATTTTTCGTCGGCATTATTCTTATTCCGATCATCGGTAATGCTGCTGAACACAGCACGGCGATTGTCATGGCGATGAAGAATAAAATGGATGTCGCCGTTGAGATTGCAATCGGGTCAAGCCTGCAGATCATTTTGTTTGTCACGCCTGTATTGATCTTTCTGAGCTTACTGTTTACACCAATGAGTATCGTTTTCAATGAATTTGAAATTGTAGCCCTCGTCTTTTCAGTTCTGATTGCCAACAGGGTAGCGACGGACGGGGAATCGAACTGGATGGAAGGGGTTCAGCTGCTAGCGGTATATTTGATCATTGCTGTAGCGTTTTTTGTCTTGTAGAATCCAGCCTCTTGATCTTATGGATTTAGGTTTGCAGATTCTGTGGGGGTACGTAATGTGCCCTCATTTTTTGTGGGCTTATACTGCTTAATTGCTTAAGTTGCTTAAGTGCGTGCTAAAAGGCTTTTGGGCTTGTCTGCGTGCCATAATACCACTTTCGGCCTTTTGCGTCCTCCTTGACGCAAAAGGCCGCGCTACGCAATCCTTGCTCCGCTTATCGTGGAACTGTGCCACGCAGACTAATCGATGGTAATTGGGGCTTTTCTCAAAATTAAAAAATGCAGATATTGATAATAAGCGCTAACGAGTTAAAGGTGATTCGTATATTTCATTCTCGTCTGATATTGTATCAGGGAATAAAATAATGCTATGATAAAGCTGATTCCGGAAGGAGGGGGAGTTATGAAACGATTTAGTTCCTGTTTACTGATTTTGATTTTGGGACTGGGAATTTTGACGGCCGGCTGCGCAAACAACGATCAAATGAATGGTACGAATCAATCGAATGGTATGGATCAGATCAATGGTTTGAATCAGGATACAAACCAGACAGGTCAGATGACCGGCTCAAACGGATCAAATGAGGCAAATGGAGACAACAATCCGGTGATCTATCAAAACACAGTGTATGGTTTTAATTTTGCGTTACCGGATAGTTGGAAGGGCTACTCAATTGTAAATGAGCAATGGGAAGGTATTGCTATAGATGGTTCGCAAAGCGGTCGAGTGATTGAAACGAACCGGCTCATTCGGATTCGTCATCCGCTATGGACTCCGGAGCAGCCTCGTCAGGACGTTCCGATTATGATATTTACGTTAAACCAATGGACAGACTTATTGAATGAAAAATTCAGTGTTGGTGCGGCACCGATGCCGCCAAGTGAACTCGGACGAAATTCGAAATATGTATTGGCGCTTCCTGCGCGTTATAATTATGCTTTCCCGATAGGATTCGAAGAAGTGGAGGGTATCCTCGCAAACGGACCTTTGAAGGCAACCGAAGACTTTAAGTAGGGAATACGGTGGGGGGCACCATGAAGATTGTTGTTGCACCTGACGCTTATAAAGGCTGTCTGAACGCGCTTAGCGCTGCCAGGGCAATCGAAAGAGGTATTCGGAACGTTGAGCGGGATATTGCTGTAAAATTGATCCCGATGGCTGATGGCGGCGAAGGTACCGTAGAGGCGATGATTGCGGCTCTAGGTGGTGAGATCATACCAGCCAGGGTAAAAGGGCCATTGGGTGAAACGACGGATGCTTTTTTTGGTTTGTTAGAAGACCGAACAACAGCCGTGATTGAACTGGCAGCGGCGGCAGGCTTAAATTTAATTCCTGCAAACCTTAGAAACCCTTTGCTGACGACATCGTATGGTGTTGGAGAGTTAATAAGGTATGCCTTGGACACTGGAGCTAAAAAATTAATTCTGGGTATCGGTGGGAGCGGTACGAATGACGGAGGAGCCGGAATGGCCACGGCCTTAGGAGTAAGACTCCTGAACCGGCATGGTCAGGAAATCCTTTTTGGAGGCGGCCATCTGACTGAAATAACGGATATAGATTTTTCTGGCTTTGACCCCAGGCTGAGCGATACAGAAATAATGGCTGCATGTGACGTGACCAATCCGCTTTGCGGCCCGCAGGGGGCCTCGGCAGTCTACGGCCCGCAAAAAGGAGCGACACCGGAGATGACTGCTCTTTTGGACAAGAATCTCCGGCACTATGCTGAAATCATTCAGAAAAGTACCGGGCTTCAGGTGCGGGATATTCCTGGTGCCGGAGCTGCAGGAGGCGTTGGAGCGGCTCTGATTGCTTTTCTGAAGGCAAATCTGCAGCCTGGAGCGCAGCTCATAATGAGAGCGGCAGATATGGACAAGGTTCTGAATGATGCGGATTTAGTCATAACAGGTGAGGGTTTGACCGACCACCAGACACTCTTCGGCAAAGTACCGCTGGCCGTAGCTGAAAAAGCTGTAAAACATCAAGTCCCGGTCGTCTGTTTGTCCGGCGGGTTGACGGAAGATGCCCAGCTGCTTTACAAACATGGGTTTTCCGGGGTATTCAGCATTACGGAAGGACCTGTTAGTCTAGTAGACGCAATCCAGAATGCGGAAGTGCTGCTGGAGAGAGCTGCTGAAAGGATCTTCCGCCTGTACCTGGCTGGACGATCGTTCCGGCATGAAGGGTTATGCCCAAAAGATCATTAACGCTCAAAATCGTACAGGGGGGACACTATGAAAATTGTCGTTTTGGATGGATATACACTTAATCCCGGAGATATATCATGGAGCGGACTGGAAAGGTTTGGGGAGCTTACTGTCTATGATCGCACCGCATATCATGCCGGTATTGAAGATTTAATCCTGGAGAGAATTGACAGGGCGGAGATCGTCTTTACCAATAAAACACCATTATCCAGAATCGTGCTGGAAAACGCACCAGATTTAAAATTTATCGGGGTTCTCGCAACAGGCTATAACATTGTCGATGTTGAGGCAGCCAAGGAAAGAGGAATTGTCGTAACAAATATTCCAGCCTATGGGACGAATTTTGTCGCTCAGATGGCAATTGCGCTGCTGCTTGAAATGTGCTGCCATGTCTGGCCGCACAGTGAATCGGTTCAAATAGGAGAATGGTCTGGCAATCCCGACTGGTGTTACTGGAAGTACCCGCTCATAGAACTGGCGGGAAAGACCATTGGAATCATCGGTTATGGCAGAATTGGCCAGGCGACGGGAAGAATAGCTCAGGCTTTGGGGATGAGGATTCTAGCTGTCGACAGCAATCCCGATTCGTCTTTGGAAAGTCCTGATATGAAATATGTCGATATGGATACACTGCTTACCGAATCTGACGCAATCATGCTGCACTGCCCGTTATTTGAAAATACCAAAGGAATCATTAACAAGCAAAGTATTGCTAAAATGAAGCCCGGTGTGATGATCGTAAATAACGCAAGAGGCCCTTTAATCGTCGAGGAGGATTTAGCAGAGGCCCTGAACAGCGGCAAAGTTGCAGGAGCAGCACTGGATGTTGTGTCGACAGAACCGATTCAAAGGGATAACCCGTTACTTCAGGCCAAGAACTGCATCATTACGCCACATATTTCATGGGCCTCGCTGGAGGCAAGAATCAGGCTTATGGATCTGGCTGTGCACAATTTGGAACAGTTTCTGGCGGGGACTCCCGAGAACGTGGTCAGTTGAATAACCAAGGCAATGTCTCTTAACCCGGCTTCGGTCGGGTTATTTTTAATATCATAAAGAAAAGATTTTATTGGTATTTTGCTGGGAAATTAATGACAAATTTGATTAATTCCTTTATTATGTAAGATATGTAAAATATTCTATGATTTAAGGTGGATACATCATATGGCTAGAGTCAATGTTCCGTATATTATGGCGTGTGAAGATGTCATTAATGAAAATGAATCCTTAAGTTACAAAAACATTCTTTTCACAAAAACAATCAAGGCATTGTATGAAAAAATATCCCTTAATATTATTGTTGGGGTTCAGGTTTTTGAGTCGGAAGACGCTGAAGAAAATGAGGGTGATATCATACTTGAAATGACAGTAAAAGATGATAAAGATGAGTATGTCACCAAACTGCCGTTAAAAATTGAAATACCAAAAGGAACAAAAGATATTTCGGTAAAGATCGTATTTAATGATATGCTGATAAAATCACTCGGATCATATAAGTTTGTTGTCAGTAAAGGGAGGAAGAAACTTAACGAATATCGAATATTAATAACAATGGGAAAGGGAGAAAAGGAATGAATACGCTCACAATGGATGTAGACTTTAACAAAATATTAAAAGCCAAGACTTCCCCTGAGAGTAATCATTCAGATTTTGTATCCGCTATAAAAAGCTTCACTTCACCAAATAATATAGAATTAACATCTAGTGCAGGAATTGATGGGCCTAATGTTGATGTTTATGAAAAACATAGGGTTATATTTGCTGAATATACAGTAATTTTTACTGATGAAAGTTTTGAAATAAAGTCAGGGTATAAAGAACTAAAGTTATTGAATAAACATAATAGTGTTCTATCAAGGATTGGTGGTGCTATTATGGGATGGCTTGCTTGTTCTCCAATTGAATCTTTTGCTGAAGAGATCAAAAATTCTTATAATCAGCATGTCGGCTTAATTGCCTCTCTAGCAGCGCTATGTTCTGCTTTTGCGGCTTGGACTGGTGTTCCTATTTTTAGTATTATTGGTGGGTTTATTGGACTTGCCGTTTTTGACGCATTCATAAGCTTAATACCTGGAGCCGTTAAAGAAGGGAGGGAAAAAGATCATAGCTTACAGGCCAAACTATGTGCTTTTTGTGTAAATTTAGCAGCAATTATGGTTGGTGTTATTGCTCATAATTACTTTGTCGACTTGACTTCCGGGCTAAGTAGCATTGAATACTATCCCGCCAAAGTCGTATCCAATGTCCATTATTTAATTGTCTTTTGGGTAGGGATGATTTATGTTACAAGAGTCATCGGATATGTAGCAAAAATAAATAAGGTACCGCTTCCGTGGTTTGCCAATACACTGAAAGGAATTGGCTCAAATAAAGAAAAAGGAAAAAAGGAAAATAAAGATCTATAATCCTCGGCAGACTATTGTCAGGCGGGAATAGATACAACTGAATTTAATAAAGATAGGATAAGAAAAAGACCGACAATTTCGGTCTTCTATTTTTATGTTCAAATATGTGTGCAACTTATTTTTTCAAACTGGTGCGGCCGAGAGGACTTGAACCTCCACGAGCGTTAGCCCACTAGTACCTGAAACTAGCGCGTCTGCCAGTTCCGCCACGGCCGCATCGACAGATTACATTATATTTGATGGCTCTATGCTTTGTCAACACAAAAGAGTAATAAAAAAATGGAATTTCTAGTCCTTGACAAATATCATGACGAGACAAGGCCTTTGTTCCAGCCTTGCTTTTCGCTGTGGTTTTTGTTATCCTTTTCCATTAGGGGTATTTTGTTTTTTTAGATTATTTATAGGCAGGAATATATAGATTAATAGAGAAAGTAATTTAGGTTTGGGCTAACCTTTGAAATTTGAGATATTGAAGGAATGTGGAAGGTGATTTGTGTTGAAAGGTTTTATGAGATCGTTGTTTGAATGGGTCGTTATCGTTGCAATTGCTTTTGTTCTCTCTATGGTGATTCGAAATTATTTGATTGATACCCGAATCGTCCCGACCGGCTCGATGCTGCCTACGATTCAGCTTCAGGACCGTTTAATCGTGGATCGGTTCTTTTATAAATGCGGTGAGATTAAGCGCGGAGATGTTATTGTTTTTGAAGCTCCCGAAGCTGTAATGAAGGATGAGGATCTCGTCAAAAGAGTGATCGGCTTGCCTGGTGAAAAACTTGAAGTCAAAAACGGAAAAATCTATATCAATGATCAGGCTCTGAATGAGCCTTACGTCGAATATCCGGCCGATTATGAATTTGGGCCTGTGACCGTACCGGAGGATTCCTATTTCATGATGGGGGATAACCGTCCGGCCAGTTACGATAGCCATCGCTGGGGGGCCTTGCCCGAGGATAAGATATTGGGAAGGGTCTGGGTCAGGTACTGGCCTTTGGACAGATTCGGAACCTTGACTAAACTGCCTGAAGACTATTTAAAGTAGAATACGTACATGATACAGCACTAGCATAAAAAGATTACGATTATCAAACCGCAAAGAGGATAACTCGATAATAAATATGGATATGTGAGGGATAGCCGGATGGATCCAATGTTCCTTTATGTCATCGGCGCAGTCATGGTCGGGATCATTCTCGGATTTGGGACAGGGTTTAGTTTCCGCGGAGGCCAAGCCAGAGGACTACTGGAAAAAGCCCGGACGCTTGAACAGGAGAATGAAAGGCTGCATGCGGAACTGAATCGGGAATTTGAAAGAAGAATGCAAAATTCCGCTGTCATTTCTGAACTGCGTACCCGGCTCGAGATGGAGCAGACAGCGTATGAAGAAAAATTGACGTTGCTCAGCCAGGCCAGGGAGGAGCTCAGTGACGGCTTCAAGGCCTTATCCGCTGAGGCACTTAAGAATAACAATCAGTCCTTTCTCGAATTGGCGAAGGTTGTACTCGAGAAGACCCAGGTCCAGGCTTCGGCTGATCTGGAAAAAAGGCAGGCTTCTATCGATGAACTCGTAAAGCCTTTGCGGGAGTCGCTCGACAAAGTTGATTTGAAGATTAACGAACTGGAACAAAAAAGAGCAGGGGCTTATGAAGGGTTGCTTAAGCAAGTCGAAAATATGGCGTTCGGGCAGGAAAAGCTGCAGCGGGAGACCTTGAAGCTGACTTCTGCTTTGAAATCGCCGACTGTCAGAGGCCGCTGGGGAGAAGTCCAGCTGCAGCGGGTCGTAGAACTGGCCGGCATGGTGGAGTACTGTGATTTTTACCAGCAGGAGGAAGTCATCGGCGAGTCCGGCAGGCAGCGCCCGGATATGATTATTCGGCTTCCGGGGAATAAAACGATTGTCGTCGATTCCAAGGCCCCGCTCGCGGATTATCTTGAAGCTGTGGAAGCCCTTGATGAAGACCATAAGAGAACAAAGTTATCAGGTCATGCTCGGCAGGTCAAAAACCATATTACCAAACTTGCCGCGAAGTCTTACTGGAACCAGTTCGATTTTACGCCGGAATTTGTTGTCATGTTTCTGCCGGGTGAAACCTTTTTCAGTGCTGCGCTGCAGTCAGATCCGGAACTCATCGAATACGGCGCCGGGCAAAGGGTCATCCTGGCGACCCCGACAACGTTGATCGCGCTGCTTAAAGCCGTGGCTTACGGCTGGAGCCAGGAACAGATCAACGAAAATGCCCGCCATATCAGTGAGCTCGGCAAACAGCTCTATGACAGGATCAGCGTTTTGACCGAGCATTTGTTGGACATCCGTAAAGGACTCGCCCAGGCCACTCAGGCTTACAATCGGGCCGTCGGCTCCTATGAGAACCGGGTACTCGTGACCACCAGGAAATTCAAGGAGCTCGGGGTTGCCGGCGATAATGAGATTAGTGAGATGGAGATCCTCGAGACCGGGCTTCGGGAGATTGCGGCAGGAGACAATTAATATTTGGGAAAACAATCGGACTTCTCAGTCGAATGCTACGTGATTATTAAAAAGATGTATGATTGCATCTTTTTTTTGATACCAAGAAATTTCAAAGAAACCTCCATGGGTCTTAAGAAAACTAAAAATCTTTACGATAATAATGAAAAAGTCTAATATCCATGGAGGGATGAAGATGAAGGTTTTGAGTTCAGCTGTTGATCTTTATTCGGACTACAAGCTGGAACAGCAAAAGACCGTCAATGAAAGGCTGAAAGCCTGGGTTGACGGACAGGGCACGGATGCAAGCGATGAAACAGAGCCAACTGCGGATTCATTGACACTTTCAAGTGACGCTTTGGCTAAATTACAGGAGAATCCCGCAGCGAGCAGCTCAGAAACAACTGCTGAGTCGGAAGATGAATTCTTTGAACTCAGCCCTAGGGAGAAAGAAATTATCTCCCTGTTAGAAAAATTCCTCTCCAAGCTGTCCGGGAGAAAGGTAACGATTGATGTACCGGATAAACTACCTCTTTTAGGTCCGGGTAACAGTGATTTTGGTCACCTGATGGCAGCAAAGAACGACGGCAACAATAATGGGAACGGCAGTCAGAGGGTTGGATGGGGCATCGATTATCACTATGAAGCGTCCTATACAGAAAAAGAATCCATGAACTTTTCAGCCCAGGGCACAATCCTTACTGAAGACGGCAGTGAGATAAAATTCAAGCTGAATATCGCGATAAGCCGTGAGTATACATCCTATCAGAGCATCGATTTTAAAGCCGGAGATGCTTTGGTCGATCCGTTAGTGATTAATTATGGTGCAGGCAGCGCAAGCCTGTCAGGATTTAAAACGGATTTTGACCTTAATGCTGACGGAATGCAGGATAATATTTCTTTCCTGGCTGAAGGCAGCGGGTTCCTTGCTTGGGATGAGAATAGCGACGGAGTCGTCAATGATGGCAGCGAGCTCTTCGGGCCGGCGAGCGGAGACGGTTTTAAGGAATTAGCCGAATATGATAACGATCAAAACGGCTGGATCGATGAAAATGATTCCATCTACAAAGAACTTAGCCTTTGGATTAAGGATGCTGCAGGTAACGACCAGCTACTGGCCTTAAGTCAGGTTGGAATCGGCGCAATCTATTTAGGCAATGTCGATTCGCTATTTTCACTGAAAGATACGGATAATCATTTAGACGCTCAGATCAAGGAAACCGGCATATTTCTAAAAGAGAACGGAGAAGCAGGGACGGTCCAGCACGTAGACTTTGCGGTATAGCGAGAGGATAAGCTAATACAAAGGGACGAATTTTTTATTCCCTCAATTAAATAATGGGGATAAAGATTCGTCCCTTCATTTCGCGGTTGTCTTAACCTAAAGAGAGTTCAGAAATTGTTCCAGCTCTTCAATATTTGCTACAGAAAAAGCACCGGTACAATATTCTTGGTATTTGGTCATCAGACAGTCGCCCCTGCCCCACTGGTCCTTGCTTAGGGGATTCAACCAGTACAAGGCTGCGGCTTTTTCTTTGATCTGGGCTAGGATTTCGCTGCCATCCAGCCTGTTCTGATTATTTTTGCCGTCTCCTAAAATCAGCACCGTGGTTTTATTCAGCAGGAAAGGCAGATAGAGGTCGGAGAACTTCAGCAGCACATTACCATAATGGGAATAGCCTGTACGGTTATAGCCGCTAACCTTGCGTAGATTGTTGAGTGAGCCTGTCCAGTCCTGCTCCTGGAAATAATCTGTCGCTTCCACGAGCTGATCGACGAACAGAAATGAGCGGACGTTGGCATAGCGCTGCTGCGTTGCGAAGACAAACATCAGCATGAAGTAAATAAATTTGCTAACGGAATTGGACATGTCACAGAGCAGCCAGAGGTCGGGTTTCGATTGTTTTCGCTGCATTTTTATCAGGTTCAGCGGGATTCCGCAGGTTTTCAGGGAATGTTTGATGCTACGATTCAGATTGATAGTGCCGCTTGCACTTACTTTGCGGCGCCTTCCTTTGCGGACGGCCAGTTTTCGGCCTATCTTCTGGATTTCCTGCGACATTTGAGTGATCTGCGCGTCGTCGCAGTCCAGAAACGAAACCGTTCGTGGATTTCGTTTTTTCATTTCCTGGATCAAATGCTCCGAACTCATATTTCTAGCCAGCTGGCGTTCAATTTCATCTTTGAGTAAATGGTTCCATTCTTCAAGGGCCACCCGTGCCGCCTGGTATTCCGCTTCAGATAGTTCATCCTGTTGGTAAGCCTTTTCAATATGGCTGGCTGCTTCATTCCAACCGCTCTGGGTCCGGAAAGCAGCCAGGCCTTTTTCGCGATCCTCGATGCTGAGTTCAAGATTCAGGTCCAAGCCTTGCAGGACAGCATAAATCAGATCAATTTCATTGTTCAGCACGGCCTCAATCAAGAGCTCTAGCGGGACAGTTTTGCCGGCACTTCCTCCGTGGCCTTCTTCCAGGGAGAAACGGCCTTGGCTTTTTAGAATGCCCAGATGGTCCGATGATATTTCCAAATCAGGGCCAAAATATAACTCGATCAGCCATAAAGCATAATCAGGGCCCCAAGGAGATTTGATCAGCGTCGTATTGATGAGTTGATAAAAAGTATACTTATCCATTCCATCAAGACCGAGCATTTTTAGCAGCCGGATGCAGTCAGATATTTCGTGTGAATTCACGTTAATGCCGGACTCTCTGAGCAGTCTGGCTATTTTAAGAATGAAGTATTCCATCAAACCAATCCTTTTGGTTCACTTTTTCCAGGACATGCCGACAGTCATCCTGGTATTTGAAAAGGATGTTCAGCGTGCTGGAAGCGACTTCCGCCGTTAGTTCTTCGACCTGTAGCTGTTCCAGGATGTTGACCCAATCGATCACTTCGCTGATGCTGGGGTGTTTTTTGAGCTTCTCGAGCCGCAATTTGCGGATGAAAGTAACCGCTTGTTTACCAAGGTGCTCCAACAGATCCGGGAAGTGGATCTGAAGAATCTCGAGTTCTCTTTGCTCGTTCGGGTAATCCACATGAAGGTACAGACATCTTCTTCTTAGCGCCTGGCTTAAATTTCGTGTGCTATTGCTGGTCAACAGGACGGAAGGAATGCTTACAGCAGGGATTGTCCCAATCTCGGGTATAGAAATCTGCCAGTCCGAGAGGATCTCCAACAGAAAGCTTTCAAATTCCTCGTCGCTTTTATCGATTTCATCAATCAGCAGGACGGAAGGCATATCACTAGCAATCGCTTTCAGTAACGGTCTTTTCAGAAGGAATTCATCCGTATAAATATTTTCACTGGTAGCGGACCATTCATTCGTGCCGGGACTTTTGGTCTGAATATAGAGCAGTTGTTTCTGATAATCCCATTCATAAAGGGCTTTGCCTTCATCGATACCTTCATAACACTGGAGGCGGATCAATTCTCGGTTGAGATATTGGCTCCATGCTTTGGCCAACTCTGTTTTTCCGGCTCCGGTCGGCCCTTCAATAAGTAAGGGTTTATTGAGAAGCAGGGAGTAATGCAAGATCATTGCGGTATTGTCATTAGCAATATAGCCCTGTTTTTGTAAACCTTCTTTTATTTCTTCCAAATTCATAAACAGTACTTCCTTTCTGATCGATGACAGGCAAAATATCCTAGATAATTTTAGTCATATATACATGTATAATGGGTGTTTTTTTAATTATTGATGATTAAAGGAATAATGGCAAGAGGAATTCTAATTCAGAAAGATAAAAACATAAAAATTTCAACCATTAATCATCGAAAGAATCTTCTAATAAAAGCATCCTCATGTCAACAGGAACGGTTGCTTCTATCTTTATTGTCTTCAGGGTCAAAGGATGAGGAAAAGAGTAGGAATAACAGTGCAGGGCCTGTCTTTGAATATATTTCATGCTGCCGCCGTACAGATCATCTCCTAAAAGTGGATGACCAGCTGCCTG
Source organism: Dehalobacter sp. 12DCB1 (assembly GCF_004343605.1). Classification (GTDB taxonomy): domain Bacteria; phylum Bacillota; class Desulfitobacteriia; order Desulfitobacteriales; family Syntrophobotulaceae; genus Dehalobacter. The sequence continues at coordinate 72,441 of NZ_POSF01000018.1, read as the reverse complement.
AGCGTGTACTCTGATCTGGTGGGTACGGCCGGTGACCAGTGTAAACTCCATTAGTGAATAGTCCGGGTACTGCTGCAGTGTTTGGAACAACGTCAGTGCGGACTGCCCGTCAGGGTGAGCTTCCCGGACAATCTTGCTACCGGGTTTAAGGCGGATTGGGAAGGACCATTCGCCTTGGGTGAGCGGAGAATGGCCTTCTGAAAGGCCCAGATATTTCTTCTCGACTTTGTTTTTGACAGAAAGGGCGGCCAATTGCTGGTGAGCGTAGCGGGATTTGGCGATCAGCACAATGCCGGAGGTATTGCGGTCTATTCTCGAGACAGGGCGGAAAGGCCTCGTTTCACCTTTGCTTCCCCAGTAACCGATCACCGCGTTTGCGAGCGTTCCAGTCCGATATCTCGAATTTGGATGGATGACCTGACCGGGCGGCTTATTCACCGCCAGAAAGATTTCGTCTTCGTAGATAATTTCAATTGGCAGAAGCTCTCCTCTGATAGTTGCCGGCTCTTCTTCCAGAATATTCACAGCAAGAGTCTGTCCGGTTTTGCCCCGGGCAGTCAGGTAGGTGAATTTGCCGTCGATCCAGACATTTTCACCGATTTTCAGCTTTTGCAGTACCTTACGGGAAAAATGGAAGCGCCGCAGAAGGATGTCCTGGTATTTCCTGCCGTCATCTTCTGGCGTTAAAGTGTATGTGAATAATGTATTTGCAGTCATGTCTTTCTCCTAATAGAATAAGCATTATCTGATAGACATATATTATGATTTAATAGAATAATTTAGCAAGATGTTGGGTAAAGAAACAAAAAATATATTATAATAATGACAGTTAAAATTAACCAATATAGGTCAGTTCCATAAATCAAGCCGAGTTCCCAAGCATTATCCCCGAAGACAAAATAAACAAGCAGAAAAGAGGTTAAGTATAGGTATGAATGATCAAAGAATAGACGTATTGGCCAAAAATTTAATCCATTATTCCGTAGAGTTAAAGGAAGGTGAACGTATCCTGATTGAGCTGTCGGGGTTGGAAATCCCTTTAGCCCGGGCGTTGGTCAGAGAGGCTTATGAAGCTGGCGCGCAGCCTTTTCTTAATATTACTCATCATACCTTGCAACGTGAAATATTAAAAGGGCTTTCAATCGGACAGGCACAAAGCCAGGCGAAGTGGGAAGTCGCCAGAATGCAGGACATGCAGGCTTATATCGGAATACGCTCCGGGGAAAACATTAACGAGCTGGCCGATGTCCCAGCAGATAAAATGCAAATCTACTTAAACCATTACTCGAAACCGCTCCATTCCGAGCAAAGAGTCAAGTATACCCGTTGGTGTGTGCTCCGCTATCCGAATCCATCGATGGCGCAGCTCGCTGAGATAAGTACCGAAGCTTTTGAAGATTTTTACTTTCAAGTCTGCAATCTGGATTATTCCAAAATGTCCAGAGCGATGGATCCGCTGAAAGAACGGATGGAAAAGACCAACATGGTAAGGATTACAGGGCCCGGAACAGATCTTTCGTTTTCAATCAAGGGGCTGCCAGCAATTAAATGCGACGGTAAGATGAATATCCCTGACGGCGAGCTTTTCACAGCGCCGGTCCGAGATTCGGTCAACGGTATCATCGCCTATAACACCCCGGCTGTTTATCAGGGATTTACGTATGAATCCATCGTACTGGAATTCAAAGACGGCAAAATTATCAAGGCTTCAGCCAACGATACCGAAAGAATTAATAAAATTCTTGATACTGATGAAGGTGCGAGGTATATCGGAGAGTTTTCATTCGGCTTTAACCCTTACATTCAGAAGCCGATGAAAGATACATTGTTCGATGAGAAGATCGACGGAAGTTTTCATTTCACACCAGGTTCGGCCTATGACGAATGCGACAATGGCAACCAGTCCGCAGTCCATTGGGATCTGGTATGCATCCAGAGACCGGAATACGGCGGCGGAGAGGTCTATTTTGACAGGGAACTGATCAGGAAAGACGGCAGGTTTATGCCAGCGGAGCTGCAGGTCCTGAATCCTGAAAACCTCAGATAACGCGAGTACAACATTCTTAAATTCTCTACTCAAAATTTCATACAATCCTGATTATCCTATATTAGGTCTGGGTGCCACAAGTCCGGCGTCAAGCGGAGCATGGATGCGGAGCGCGGCAGTTTATGCCATGGAGGGCATAATCTGCCGAAAGCGGAATTGTGGCGCACAGACCAGACCCGAATGAATATATTTGTCAAACAAGAGGAGAGAAATACAATGAAGATCCTGAGCAGTATAAAAATACCGGATGATCTCCTGGAAAAGCTGCTGGCAATACGACCGAGTGCCCGAATCATTCAGGTGAGAGACTTTACGGAGGCAGATCCGGAAGCGGATGTACTGCTTACGTATGGCTGGGATATTAAAAAGGATACAATTAATCTGTATCCGAATCTTAAATGGATTCAAACCTTAAGCGCAGGGGTCGATATGCTGCCTCTGGACAGGCTTATTTCGAGAGGCGTCGTGCTGACGAATGTCAAAGGCGCCCACAAGATCCAGATGGCCGAGCACGTCATCTGGAGTATCCTTATGCTCTTAAGACAGGGTAATACATTTGTGTCACAGCAGGAACAGAAGATATTCAGCGCAAAACCGAAAATTTCCGAAATGTACGGCAATTCGGTCTGCATTGTCGGGGCAGGCACCATTGGTAAAGAGATCGCCAAACGGTGTGGGGCTTTTGGGATGACGGTTTATGGCGTATCACTTCATGGCGCTCAGGACCAGGCTTTCGCGAAGATTGTAACCCCGGAGGAAATGCCTGGAATTCTGTCGATCAGTGATGTAGTCGTTATTGTCCTACCGCTGACATCGGAAACGAAAGACTTTGTCAACGCAGACTTCATCCATCAGATGAAGGACGGGGCATTATTTGTCAATGTAGCCAGAGGACAGGTTGTCGACGAGGATGCCCTAATCGAAGCAATTAAAAGTAAGAAGATAGCCGCAGCGGCGCTCGATGTATTCAGGAAAGAACCGTTGCCGGAAGACAGCCCGTTCTGGAAACTGAATAATGTCTTCCTTACGCCGCATATCGGCGGCAGGACCATTCAGACCTCTGAACGCATGTGGGAAGTGTTCCAGAGAAATCTGGCTAAATATCCTGACCCGGGTCAAATGATCAATATTATAGACGATAGGACAGGGTATTAAGAAACACGTACTTGAATATAGAACACTCAACTAAGTAGGAACTCAGAATATTGAAACGTGAGAAACAGGCATAAAAAGAGATTCGGAGGAGTCCTATGAATGACTTCCAGAAAAGTGTTATCGAAAGATTGTCCCGCCATACCCGCGTCTGGATCGTAGGTGGAGCGGTACGGGACCATATCCTGGGATTGGAGTCTCCGGACATGGATTTAGTGTGCGTACTGAGCCCAAAAGAGGTCAAGGATATCCTCTGTGAGCAAGGCTTCTCTGCCCAGGTAATCGGTAGGCACTTCTCGACGGTCAGCATTTTTACGGAAGGTTCCAAAGTGGATGTGGTACAGGCCGAAGAACTAGAGAAAGATGCCCAGCGCAGGGACTTCACCATCAATGCGATTTATCAGGATCCTGTGTCAGGGGAATTTTATGACCCGATGGAAGGCAGAAAGGATCTGGAAGCCAAAATCCTTAAAGCCTGCGGTAAGCCTGATGAACGGTTCCGGGAAGATCCTGTCCGTATTTTGAGGATGGTTAAATTCGCGGTAAAGTTTTCAATGAAGATTGACCCCAATACCTGGGAGCATGCATTGGACCTTTCTTTTCTGAGTACCACATCTCGGGAAAGAATTACGGCGGAACTTGCCGGGATCCTTGTTTTGACCGAGGCCGAAAAGGCTGTGCGGATGTTGGACAAAATCGGTTACTGGGATATGTATTTACCTGAATTGGCCAGGCTGAAAGGTCTTGAACAGAATCAGTATCATTCCCTGGATGTCTGGGAACATACCATGGCCGTATTTCGGAATACCCCTGAAGATCTTTATCTGCGTCTGGCAGGCCTGTTTCATGATTCCGGCAAGTGGGAAGTAGCTAGCCGGGAATGCCATGTATCCGGGACACTAAAGTTTGCCGACCAGAACTACTCACTTGAGGGATTTAAAATCGTCGGGACAAGAGGACCCCGGGAACTGGAATATAAGCTGAAGTCTTTCATTGGGAAAAAGATCCGAATCCTTGGGGCAAGACTGGATCAATACCCGGAAATTGTGCAGTTTAAAAAGGTCATAGACGGTGAACCGACCAATTTTGGTCTTGTGTACGTCGAAAACGGCAAACGACATTTCCTGATGCATGAAGCGGCAAGCGCCAGGCTTCTGGCCGATGTTCTCAAACGCTATACGTTTTCGATGTTTTTTGATGGGGTTGGCAAAAAACAGGAACAAAACCTTATTAAACTTGTTGAGAATCATATGCAGGCAACACTCGTATTCATGCCGGAGTTCAGAGGGGAATTTGCCAAGCGGTCTTTCAAGAACAGAGCGGCGGAGCTCGTTTGGAAAGTCTGCTGGGACGGCAGAAACTTTGAATTAAAGAACATCCATGACTTTTTGATTTTATGGAAAGCAGATTATCAGGCCGGAAAACTTCATACCACTGCGCAGAACAATATTTTTGAAAGGATTTTTGCCGAATTGATTGCAGTAGCTTTGTGGCAGAAAGAAAATCTGGTGCAGATTGACTGGAAACTATTCCGGCAGTATGCGATGCAGCAAGGATTAAGCGGTTCAAATCTCGGAATCTTTAAGGAGCTTGTCCGCGAAAAAGCCATGAAAGAGATGAAGCAGGAATTGAATCATACTTTTCTAAAAAAAGTATATTGGGAGTTCAAAAATATGTAGAAGTAAGTTATAATAATTATAAATAGATTGTTATTTCAAAAAGGAGTGGGGACATATGAAATGGCGCTGTGTTATTTGTGGCTACATACATGAAGGGGATAATCCTCCCGAAACCTGTCCAGTCTGCGGTGTTGATTCCAGCAACTTTGTCACGGATTCCTTCAATAATGCCGGCAGTACCACGATGAATTCTGTTCAGACCATATTAAGTCCCGAGGAAGCGATTGTGAAAGCGGTACAGTCAATTTCCTACGGTTTGTTTATTATTACGGCAGCCTATAACGGCAAAGACAACGGGCAGGCAGCCAACACTTGTTTCCAGATCACTTCTGATCCCGTGCAGATTGCGATTGGTATTAACAAGAAAAACTACACGCATGAACTGATCATGCAAAGCGGCAGATTCGGCGTATCCGTCCTGGACCAGAAAGGACATGACCTCGTCAGAAGATTTGGCTACAGGTCAGGGAAAGAGACCGATAAATTTGACGGAATCAAAGCGCACCGCGGATCATCCGGTATCATGCTGCCTGATGAAGTACTGACCACCATGGAAGCAGAAGTCGTGAATTCAATGGATACCGGTACACATACCTTGTTCTTGGGCAGAGTCACGGTGGCCGAAGTCCGAAGTACCGGTGAGCCGATGACGTATGCTTACTTCAGGAAGACAAAGTAAACCATCATGAGCAATATAAAAAGAGAGAAAACGCCTCATTCGAAGCATTTTCTCTCTTTTTACTTGCAGTTTATCCTTTTCTTAACAAACCTGGACATTCTGGTCAATGCTTCCTGCAGCTGCTGCGTCGAGTAAGCGTAGGAACAGCGGACATGTCCTTCACCGGCCGGACCGAAGGCCGTACCGGGAACAACGGCAACTTTTTCTTCCTTCAACAGCTGTTCGGCAAATGCTTCGGAGTTTAATCCGGTAGCTGTAATATCGGGGAAAACATAGAAAGCACCTAAGGGTTCAAAACAGGTAAGACCCATTTCTCTAAGGCCGTGAACCATAATCCGGCGGCGTCGGTCATATTCCATCACCATTTCTTGTTTGGCCGTTTCTCCAGATTTCAGTCCTTCCAGTGCAGCAACCTGTGCCATAATCGGGGCGCACATAATGGTGTATTGATGGATCTTAAGCATGGCCTGAATCAGATCAGGGTGGCCAGCAACATAGCCAATTCGCCAGCCTGTCATTGCATAGGCCTTCGAGAAGCCGCTGACATGAAGCGTGCGGTTCCGCATGTACGGTAAAGTTGCAAAGGGTGTATGTTCTCCGCCGTAGTTAAGATCCGAATAAATCTCGTCGGAAATAACGATCAGATCATTTTCGGACGCAAACCGGGCAATCGGCAGCAGCTCTTCTCTGGTCATGACTGCGCCGGTAGGGTTATTTGGGTAAGACAGAACCAAAATCTTGCAGTTTGGCGTATACGCCATCTGAAGGTCTTCGACCTGCAGGCGGAAATCGTGTTCTGCACTTGTTTTAACATAATGAACCTCTGCGCCGGAGATTTCCGCACAGGCAGCATAGGCCACAAAAGAAGGATCAGGGATCAGCACGCCGTCACCCGGCACGATCAGCGCACGCATCGCTAGGTCGATCGCTTCGCTGGCGCCGACGGTGATAAAGATTTCCTGATCGGCATTATAACTTAAGCCTTGATGTTTGGCCATATATTTTGATAATTCCCTGCGGAGCTCGATCAAACCCGCGTTACTGGTATACATGGTCTGACCCTGTTCCAGAGAAAAAATAGCGGCTTCAGTCATGACCCAGGGAGTCGCAAAATCAGGCTCTCCGACACCGAGGGAGATTACGCCTTCTACAGTGGCGGCTAGGTCAAAAAACTTTCGTATTCCTGATGGCTTCAGATTAAAAGCCAGTGGTGATAAGTATTGCTTCATGGCGTTATCATGAGACGCTGCGGTCTCTCTTCCTCTCCGTGAAATTCTATGCCATCCTGCTTATACCTGCGCAGAATAAAGCGGGTCGAAGTTGACTGGATTACATCCAGGGGAGACAATTTATCGGAAACAAACTGGGCGATTTCATGCATGTTACGGCCCTCAATAATGATACAAAGGTCAAAATCCCCAGACATCAGATAAACGGATTTAATCTCACTGAACTTTTGGAACCGCTGCGCAATTTTATCGTAGCCATTGCCGCGCTGGGGCAGGACTTTGACATCAATTAATGCAGTAACCCTGTCTTCTTCCAGTTGGTCGTAATTGATAAGGATACCGTATTTTGCGATGACCTTATCATCTTCCCACTGTTTAATTTTCTTTTTAATATAATCCGCTGTCAGGCCGGTCTGAATTGCTAAATCTTCCACAGTCAGACGGCAGTCCTGGGACAGGATATGAAGGAGGCGCCGATCATCTTCGGACAACATTCTCGAAAACTCCTTTCTGCGCTTCTGAATTAATATTATTAAATTATAATAGCATAAGAAGACAGCAGATAACAACCTCATCCTGTGATTTTCCTCAGACTATTCCGTATATGCTACCTCTGCAATTCATTAAACTTTGCGGATTTGATTGAATTCCTTGGATTTTCCTGATTTTTACCTCTTTCTTATAGATATTAATTTTTTACAGGTTTAGAGCACCAGTTTTTTTATGGAAAGTTAACTTTACATTCTATCTGGAATATGTTATGTTTATGGAAAGCAAACTTTCCATAAACATTAGGAGTGAGTCTATGAATAACAGATTAGAAGAAATACGCAGGCAGCGAGGAATAAAGCAGGAAGAGCTTGCCGCAGCTTTGGAAGTATCTAGACAAACCATAGGTTCACTTGAAAATGGACGGTATAATCCATCCATCATCTTAGCATTCAAAATTGCACGCTTCTTTGGGATGAATGTTGAAGAAATATTTATTTATGAGGGGGAAAAATAAATATGACAAAGAATATTAAAGCAATTGGCTTTTCCATTTTAGGAATACTATTAATCGTAATAGGGTTCGTTTTGATAAAGGCCATTCATGAACCACAAAGAAGTATGCAAGTCTTGCCATACGTCTGTGTTGGTATGGGATGCGGACTATTCGGTCACCATTTAGGGAAAATCATTAGCAGTATGGCGCTGAAAAATTATCCGGACGAGGTCAAGAAAATAGAAATTGAGCAAAACGATGAAAGAAATCTAACCATTACCAATAAGGCCAAAGCTAAGGCTTATGATAAAATGATCTATGTATATGGCGTGATCATCCTGGCATTTGGTTTAATGCAGATTGATTTGACGGCGATTATCATATTGGTTATTTCCTATTTATTTGTTGTATTCTCAGGAATCTATTACAGATCAAAGTATGAAAAAGAAATGTGAAACGATCATTATTGTATGAAAAGGAAGCTCAATGAAAAAGCAAAAAAGATTACTTCTAACGATTCTTTGCCTAATTGTACTAGTTTTACTTGGTTACAGCTCACTGAACGGCAGCTCAGTGACTTTTTCGGATCAGTCGCGGCAGACAGCGACTGCGGTCAAAGATCAAAAAGGTACGCTGTCGTCAAATCCGAATGCCTCCAATACCGGCTCAGGTGCGGATATTGCTCCAGTCTCAGGCACTCTTCAAGTCCATTTCATTGACGTCGGGCAGGCGGATTGCATCCTTATCAAAGCCCCTTCGGGGAAAACCATGCTGATCGATGCAGGGAATAATGAAGATGCAGAAACGGTTATCTCGTACATAGAAAAACAGAAAATAAGCAAACTGGATATTGTCGTTGGCACCCATCCCCATGAGGATCATATCGGGGGTCTCGATGCCGTAATCGATGCCTTTAAAATCGGGCAAGTCATCATGCCAAGCAAAACACATACGACTGAAACGTTCAAGGATGTACTTAGCGCGGTAAAAAATAAAGGCCTCAAAATAACACCGGCAAAAACAGGTGTGAAGCTGAACTTAGGGGACGGTGTGACTGCCGTTGTACTCGCTCCGAACGGTTCGGATTATGAAGATCTGAACAATTACAGCGCTGTGATCAGGATAGCATTCGGCAGCACTTCTTTTTTATTCACTGGTGATGTAGGAGAAATGTCAGAGTCAGAAATGCTGCGCAATGTGAGCATGTATGCTCTGAAGTCGACGGTCCTAAAGGTTGGTCATCATGGCAGCGGCGACGCAACATCCGGGCCCTTTCTGGATCTGATAGACCCTGAATATGCAATGATTTGCGTCGGGAAAGAAAATGATTATGATCACCCTGCACAGGATACACTGGATAAGCTAAAGAATAGGGGAGTCAAGGTATTCAGGACGGATCTGGAAGGGACGATTGTTGCGGTATCCGACGGATCAGAAGTGACATTTCATACGCTGGAGATTGCATCAAAATAATGGGACCAATAGGCATGATTACCTCAAAAAGGTGGTATCAAAATGAAGGGTGTTATTGATCGTTTCGAAGACAGCGTCGCTGTGGTGGAGTTTGATGGTAACAACAGAAAGAATATTAACCTCACTGATCTTCCTGCGGGGATTAAGGAAGGTGATGTCATCCTATTTGATGATGGTAAATGGCAGCTTGATCAGAATCAAACAGCCAGACTGAAAGCGGAAATTGATGTACTGGCCCGTGATGTGTTCGAGTAGTTGTCAAATCCCACATTTTTGACTGGACAGGATTTCGAAAAAGCGTTAAATTGATAGTTGATCATATTGGGGTTAACCTTTAGGAGGAAGAATGAACAAAGTATTCGCCGCAATAGACATCGCAGCAAATGCCCACAAGAATCAGTTCAGGAAAGGGACCAATACGCCCTATATTACACACCCGTATGCAGTTGGAATGATCCTGCAGAAAGAAGGATGTGCGGAAGACATTGTTGTTGCTGGGATCCTGCATGATACCGTTGAGGATACCATCATTAATCTGGAATATCTCCGCAATAAATTTGGCAACAAGGTTGCCTTGATCGTAGAGGGATGTTCGGAACCGGACAAATCACTACAGTGGGAAGAACGCAAAGAACATACCATTGAATACCTGAAAACAGCGATACCGGTGATCAAGGCCGTGGCCTGCGCGGACAAGCTGCATAATGTTCTGACGATGCTGGAAGACTATCAAAAAGAGGGCGAGAAGCTTTGGATGCGGTTTAACCGGGGCAGGGAGAAGCAGGAATGGTATTACCGTAATCTCGTGCAAAGCTTAATGCATCCTCCGGTGGATGATGATTTTAAGAAGCTTTATCTTACATTTGCGAAAGCCGTCAGCGATCTTTTCGATTCCAAACCGGACAAGCAGGAAGAGGACCAGACTCTTTCAACTCGCTAAAAAAGACGGGGATGCCCCTATCTTTATTATTAGAATTATAATCTTTTATTCAAACTAAGATTATGATCGAACAGATTAGTATTCAAACAAGAAGATTATTCGAACCAGATAAAAACCCGAAGTTCAAGGAGTTATACTTCCTTGGCCTTCGGGCTTTTTGCTGTGGGCTCCACAAGCAGGAGAGTTTTTCTTAGACAAAACTTATTTGCCAGCCTCTTTGGTATAGTTCAGTAAGCCTCCGGCTAAGATGATTCCAATCTGGCGTTCAGTCAGGCTATGGCTGACCTTGATGGAAGCATTCTTTTCACTTAACAATATATCAAATTCTTCGGAGTTAGACAGGGCTTCAGTCAGATTCGTAAAGATAAGCTTGCTGTCGTCCTTAATCAGATCATAGTCACTCTCATTGAAAAAAGTAAGCGGAAGAATACCAAAGTTAATCAGGTTGGCTTTATGAATCCGGGCAAAACTCTTGGCCAGGACAACTCTAACACCGAGGTACATTGGGACCAGTGCGGCATGTTCGCGGCTGGAGCCTTGACCGTAGTTCTGACCGGCCACAATGATGCTTTGACCAAGTTGTCTGGCTCTGGCAGAGAATCCGTCATCAATTTTACTGTAAACATATTCGGAAAGGGCAGGGATATTGGATCTGAGCGGCAGGATTTTCGCGCCTGCAGGCATGATATCGTCTGTGGTAATATTGTCATTGAGCTTGATGACGACAGGAAGCTCCAGATCCGGCGTAAGCTTCGGAGCAATCGGCAACGGTTTGATATTTGGGCCGCGCACGATGGCCGTGTCCGGAGAACCGGGTGAAATAATCAACGAATCGTCGACCCGGAAATTTTCTGGCATTGGAATTTCAGCAGCAGGGCCCAGCGTGCGGGGATCGGTAAAGTAACCTGTCAGCGCACTTGCAGCAGCAACTTCCGGGCTGACCAGATATACGCCCGCGTCCGCAGTTCCGCTGCGTCCTTCAAAGTTGCGGTTAAAGGTTCTTAAGGAGACGGCACCGGAGGAAGGGGACTGGCCCATGCCAATGCAGGGTCCGCAGGCTGATTCTAAAATTCTGGCTCCGGAATCCAGCAGATCGGTCAGCGCGCCGTTATTGGACAGCATGGTCAGAACCTGACGGGAGCCCGGGGCGATAACCAGACTGACGCTCGGATCGACCACTTTACCTTTTAAGATGGCAGCGGCGGTCATTAGGTCGCGGTAGGAAGAATTCGTACAGCTGCCAATCGCTACCTGATTAACTTTGATATTCGTTAACGTACTTACGGCTGCAACGTTGTCAGGCATGTGCGGCTGAGCTGCAAGCGGTTCCAAGGCAGACAAGTCGATACAGATTTCTTCATCGTATGCTGCATCTGCATCAGCTTCAAGCAGAATCCAGTCATTTTCGCGGCCCTGAGCTTTCAGGAAGATCCGGGTCTGTTCATCGCTAGGGAAGACAGAGGTCGTAGCACCGAGCTCGGCGCCCATGTTGGTGATGGTGGCTCTTTCGGGGACACTTAACGAGGAGACGCCAGGACCGGCATATTCAAAGATCTTGCCGACACCGCCTTTGACGGACAGGCGGCGCAGGACTTCTAAAATGACATCTTTGGCGGACACCCAAGGAGCTAATTTCCCGGTTAGATTGATTTTAACAACTTTCGGGTCAGGCAGATAGAATTCGCCGCCGCCCATGGCTACGGCAACATCGAGGCCGCCGGCGCCCATGGCCAGCATGCCGATTCCACCGCCGGTAGGGGTGTGACTGTCCGAGCCCAACAGGGTTTTACCAGGTTTTCCGAAACGCTCCAGATGGACCTGGTGGCAGATCCCGTTGCCGGGACGTGAAAAATAAACCCCGAAGCGGGAAGCGCAGCTTTGGAGAAAAGCGTGGTCGTCAGCATTTTCAAAACCGGTCTGCAGGGTGTTGTGATCGATGTAACTGACGGATAATTCTGTTTTGACTCTTGGAATACCAACGGCTTCAAACTGAAGATAAGCCATGGTTCCTGTGGCATCCTGAGTTAAAGTCTGATCTATCTTGATGCCGATTTCTCCTCCGGCCCCAAGTTCACCGGAGATGAGATGGGCGGATAATATTTTTTGTGTTAAATTTTGTTTCATATTTCTTACCCCTTTATTTAATTTATGATCCAACTTTATAATATAACAGAATAAGCCTGATTCATCCAGTATAACAAAAAAGTATACATAATATAGCAGATTTTTTAAGGATATGGGTAGTTTTTTTGCGGTGTGAATATTTCAACGTTCATTTTTAGTTGTTTTCGGGTTATAATATAGCTGTTGTGTTTATTTAATTGGATTTAAGAGCAGTTTTTGGAGAAAATGATGATGACGGACAGCAGGTTAAACATTGTACTAGTTGAACCCGAGATACCTCCCAATACAGGAAATATTGCCAGATTGTGCGCAGCGGTTCAGGCCGACCTGCATTTAGTGAAGCCGCTCGGCTTCAGTATTGATGATAAGCATTTAAAAAGAGCAGGACTTGATTACTGGCATCTCTTGAAGGTGCATGTTTATGAAAATTTTAACGAATTTGAAACCCAGAACGCTGAAGGTCAGCTTTTCTTGGCCACGACCAAAGCATCTAAGTTTTATACAGATGTGGAGTTTCCAGATGGCTGCTATCTGCTTTTTGGACGGGAAACAAAGGGGCTGGCGCCGGAAATCCTACAGCGCTATCCTGACCGGCAGATCCGCTTGCCGATGAGAAAGGATGCGAGGTCCTTAAATCTGTCCAATTCGGTCGCAGTGATTGCGTATGAGGTTCTGCGTCAATGGGGCTTCCCAGGTCAGGTGTGACGGCCACGGATGGCCTAATGTCGCGATGCCCTTTAACTTACGATATCCGGAGGTAGTATGCTTTCCTATTTATCAACATTTTTGCTGGCAGTCCTATTTGCTTTGATTTTAACACCCGTCTCCATTATCCTGGCCAGAGAATGGGGTGTGATGGATTATCCGGGTGAGCGGAGAATACATAAGACCCCGATTCCGCGTCTCGGCGGCGCTGCGATTTATCTGGCTTTTTGGCTGGCTGTTTTTTTGACAGTGGCCGTGAATAAAATGCTGATCGGACTTTTCCTCGGCAGCACAATTATTTTTGTGGTCGGCATCTATGATGATGTAAAAGGAATGAGGCCTCTGGTCAAACTGCTCTGGCAGATCCTGGCCGCGGTGATTCTGATTTTTTTCGGCATGGCAGTCCCGCATATCACGCTGCCCCTATATGGAGTCGTCCAACTCGGCTTGATCGGCAACCTATTTGCCTTGTTATGGATTGTCGGTCTGGTCAATGCCGTGAATATATCCGACGGTATGGATGGCCTCGCTTCGGGCATTTGCTTTATTGCGGCGATCACATTATTTTGGTCAGCAACGATCCGTTCGGCCTATCCGGGGGCTGATCTTTTGATGCTGGCCCTGAGCGGTGTAACGCTGGGCTTTTTGTTCTATAACTTTAATCCTGCTAAAATCATTATGGGTGATTCCGGAAGTATGTTTCTCGGCTATATGATCGGGGCAGTCTCCATTTGGGGTTTGCTGAAAACCGCTACGATACTCGGTTTGGTTTTCCCGTTGCTGGTGCTCGGCATGCCTTTAACGGACATGCTGTTTGCGATTATCCGGAGAAAGTGGAAAGGACATTCGATTGTCCGGGCAGACAGGGGGCATCTTCATCACCGTTTGCTTGATACCGGCCTGACCCAGCGCCAGGCAGTGTTTGTTCTGTATGGGATTAGCCTGTGTTTCGGGCTGGCGGCAATTTTCTCCGCCTATGGACACTGGTATATCGCGGCGATTCTGGTGGTTATTGACCTCGGCATTATTTTACGAATTATGTTCAGAAAGTTCCGCCTGCATAACTGGTACACGGTGACAAGGTCAGTTTCTACAGACAGGGAAGATAAAAAGGAACTTGAGAAGGATGGAGAGGGAATGCAGCATAAAATGGAAGAGCAGAGTCAGGCAGAAACGCTGAATCCAGAAGGGCAGAGTCAAGAAGAAAAGATCAAAATGGGGAATAAAATATGAATATCATCTTTCACGGCCATGCCTGTTTTGAAATCCAGTCTGACGCAGGTCGGTTGATGATAGATCCCTATTTGCGGAAGAATCCGAAAGCAAAGGTTAAGCCGGTTGATTTTAAAGCGCTCGATGCAATTCTGGTCACGCATGGTCATAGCGATCATTTGGGAGACGCGGTCGAACTGGCCAGGCTGACCGGGGCAGTCCTGATCTCTAATTTTGAACTATGCCGGTATGCGGAGACCTTTGGGGTGAGGATCCATCCGATGCATATCGGAGGTAAGCACGTCTTTCCGTTTGGAACTGTAAAGCTGACTCAGGCCGTTCATGGTTCCGGGATCGAGCAGGTTGACGGAACCTGTTTGTATGGTGGTTTGGCCTGTGGTTTTCTGCTTCAGATTGAAGGCAAGCAGCTTTACCATGCCGGGGATACCGGTTTGTTCGGGGATATGCAACTTATTGGCAGCCTGATGGGAATCGATCTGGCTATGCTGCCGATCGGGGATAATTTTGTAATGGGGCCGGAAGATGCGGCCGAAGCAGCTCGGATGCTCCAGGCCAAAGTCGTGGTTCCGATGCATTACAATACATTTGAGGAAGAACAGCAGGATTCCAGGGACTTTCTCGCGCTGCTAAGCAGAAAAGCACCGCAGAGCAAGGGAATGATCCTTGATCCGGGACAACGTATGAAGTTATAGAATCCAAAGACATTAATGCAGCGCAAAATCATATCAAGAAGACTAGAAGATAAAGCAATTCAAATATAAAAACCAATATCTATATAAAATGAACACAGATAGATGTGCTTTAAAGAAAATCCTGTAATCCTTACAGGATATTTTTTGCTTTTTAGGGCAAAAATACACGGTAAGGAGATGAGAACAGAATGAGAACCAAAGAATGCGCGAAAGAATGCATTTATGCTGTGGACGGCGTCTGCCGTCTGGAAAACAACCATGGGCTGAAGGCCCCCGAATGCCCTAACCGGGATGGTTCACTGGCCGCAGTCTCCATACTCTGAACAGGAGCGTTAAAGCATGAAAGAAAACAGCACCAAGCTAAATACAGGCAATACGAACAAAAAGGATAACAAGAAGAAGAGGCCCGACTTTATTGAGGAAATGAAAATGGAAATTGCGTCGGAACTCGGCATCATCCAGCAGGTCAAAAACGAGGGCTGGGATTCTTTGTCTCCCCGAATTTCCGGCAAAATAGGCGGAAAATTGTCTCAGCGATTAAAACGGATCAACAAATAAAGGCTATTCTATACAATAAATAGTTCAAAGCCTTACCATGTGATATAATTAATGAAAAAAACAGGTGAGGCGTTTTTATTTGACAAAGACAAAGCATCAGCAGATTCTTAACTTTATTGAGAATCTCGACATAGGGAGTAAGGTATCAGTCAGGTTCATCGCCAAAGAGCTCGATGTCAGCGAAGGGACTGCTTACCGTGCGATTAAAGAAGCGGAGAACAAAGGGTTTGTCCGTTCGATCCCGAAGGTTGGGACGCTGCGGATTGAAGGCGTCAAAGAAAAACAGATTGAAGATCTTACGCTTCAGGAAGTGGCCCAAATCGTGGAAGGGCTTGTCATCTGCGGAGGGAACAGGCTGACGGAATGTCCGAATAAGTTTATTATTGCGGCGATGGAACTGAAAGATTTAGCGCGTTATCTGGAAGAAGGCGCACTTTGTATCGTCGGCAACAGGACGGATGCCCAGCTCCTTGCCTTGAAAAATAATGTTCCTTTGCTTATCTCCGGAGGCCTGGAACCTACGGAAGAGGTTGTGGCGCTGGCCAAGAGCCTGAATTCGGTGATCATCCTTTCCCCGTATGACACATTCGTAGTTACAACGATGATCAACCGGGCGCTCTTTGACAGGCTCATCAGTAAGGAACTACTGCTTGTTGAAGATATCATGGTCAAGGATGCGAAGGTTCTTGAAGACAGTGCTACGATCGGAGACTGGTACAAGCTTTCGCAAAAGACCGGACACAGCCGCTTCCCAGTCATCGATAACCAGCACAACCTACTCGGTATTGTGACCGCGGTCGATGTCGCCGGTGAAGGCGTAGAGGTCAAAATCACCAAAGTCATGAACAGGAATCCGTTGACCGTCGGAAGAGACGATCCGGTTACCCATATCTCCCGTAAAATGGTCTGGGAGGGCTGGGAGATTGCGCTCGTACTCGAAAACGGCAAGCTGATCGGAGTCATAAGCTTGCAGGATGTACTCGAGGCTTTTCAGCAGATCCAGAAGCAGCCTCAGTTCGGCGAGACCGTGGATAATCTGGTTTTAAGCGGTTTTGGTTATGTGGAAGAATCGGAATACCTGACTATTCGGGGTGAAATCACGCAGTTTATGGTGAATGAATTTGGTTCAGCCAGCTGCGGTGTTCTGGTAACCCTGATGAATACGGCGGGTTACATCGCGCTCCGAAAAAAATACCGCTTAGATGCGATTGCAGAAAATTTTAGCTTTTATCAATTCCATCCGGTTCCGGCCGGAACAGTAGTTAGCATTTCGGCCAGACTATTGCTAGTGACAAAAAAGAACTGCAATATTGAGATTGAAGTTTTCAACGACAAGGGAGCCCTGGCTAAAGGAATGATGATAGCCCGGATAGGGGACAAAAGATAGGAAATACGATGAAGGGGGGGATGAGGATGAGTCCAGAGAGTATAGGTCAAAAGCACCAACATGTTATACATCCAAAAGAGTCAATTAACAAGGAAATAAAGGGTATTCCTAAGTTTAATTATTCTATCTCGCCATATTGCAGGATGAGCAGATGCAGGAACTGAAAAATCAGACACAAATACTTGTTAGGCTTGAAGAACTGTTACAAAGTAAATAGCCACCATTTTTATAGATAGTACCAGCAATTTTCTTAGGGAAGAAGAGGGTTAGATAGTGGGATTTATCCACTTACATGTTCATACTGAATACAGTCTACTGGATGGTGCCGCCAGGATCAACGACCTTGCACGTTCTGCTGCAGAATTAGAAATGCCGGCGCTTGCTATCACCGATCATGGCGTGATGTACGGTGTACTGGATTTCCATAAAGCTTGCGGTAAACAAGGGATCAAGCCGATTATAGGCTGTGAAATCTATATGGCACCGGGAAAAAGAACGGAACGGGTTCTCGGCAAAGATGACAAAAACTATCATCTCGTTTTGCTTGCCGAAACAAACGAGGGTTATCAGAACTTAGTGAAAATTGTCTCACAGGCCAACGTGGACGGTTTTTATTATAAACCGAGAGCCGACAAGGAGCTTTTGCAGCAGCACAGTAAAGGTTTAATTGCACTGAGCGCGTGTCTGGGCGGTGAGATCCCGGAGTATCTTCTTCAGGACAATCCGGCCAGAGCCAGAGCGGCAGCGATGGAATATCTGGATATTTTTGGCCAGGATCATTTCTATCTGGAGTTACAGGATCATGGGATAACGGATCAGAGAAAAGTTAATGCCGGCCTCTGGGGCCTTCACAGGGAGACACGGATTCCGCTGCTCGCGACCAATGATGTCCATTATATTCGGAAAGAAGATGCATCGGTTCAGGATATCCTGCTGTGCATACAGACCGGAAAAACACTGGCTGACACTTCCCGGATGAGTTTTGAAGGCCGGGAGTATTATCTGAAGAGCAAGCAGGAGATGAACCTGCTTTTTGGGGAGACCCCCGAGGTTTTACACCTGACGAATGAGATTGCGGAGCGCTGCAAGGTCAGCTTCACTTTTGGCCAGCATTACCTGCCGGTCTACGAGGTTCCAGAAGGCTGTACACTGGACGAGTACCTGCGGGAATTATGCTGGAAGGCGTTCCCAGTATTCTACCCGGATGCAACGCCGGAACAGCGCGAACGGCTGGAATATGAGCTTGGGATTATTACCCAGACAGGTTTTTCCGGCTATTTTCTGATTGTCTCAGACTTTTGCCGTTATGCCCGGGAGCATGATGTTGCGGTTGGTCCGGGGCGTGGTTCGGCAGCTGCGAGCATGGTTGCTTACTTGCTCGGCATCACCTCTGTGGAGCCGCTTCGCCATGATCTCCTTTTTGAACGTTTTTTAAATCCGGAAAGAATTTCAATGCCGGATATTGATATTGACTTTGACCCGGAAGGCCGGGAAAAAGTCATCAAATATGTGACGGAAAAGTATGGGGAAGAGAAAGTCTGCCAGATCATCACGTTTGGCACCATGGGTGCCAAGGGCGTGCTGAGGGATGTCGGAAGGGTTCTGAATATACCGCTCAGCAAAGTCGATAAAGTCGCCAAAGCTGTACCGTATGAATTGGGTATGACACTGGAAAGAGCGCTGACTGTTTCTCCGGAACTGCAAAAAATGGTTCGGGAAGAAGAGGAAATCAAAAAGCTCTATGAGATTTCAAAATCGCTGGAGGGGATGCCGAGGCATGCTTCTACGCATGCTGCGGGCGTCGTAATTGCCAGGGATGAATTGACCAGTTACCTTCCACTTCAGAAAACTTCCGATGGGCTGCTGATGACCCAGTTCCCGATGAAATTGGTCGAGGAGATCGGACTGCTGAAAATGGATTTCCTGGGCTTGCGGAACCTGACAATCCTGACCAAAGCCCAGTCTAATATTGAACAGACCTGCGGTATCCAGCTTAATCTGAATCATTTACCGCTGGATGACCAGGCGACCTATCAACTGCTTTCCGAAGGTAACAGCACAGGCGTATTTCAGCTGGAAAGCGGCGGCATGCGGGCTATCTTAAAAGATTTGAAGCCCAGTTGTTTTGAAGATATTATTGCTGTGCTCGCTCTGTATCGTCCTGGTCCGATGGAACAGATCCCGGAGTTTGTGCGCCGGAAGCATGGCGGGCAGATCAAAGTTCTGCATCCGAAAATGGAAGAGATTTTAAGACCCACATACGGGATTATCGTCTACCAGGAACAGGTCATGCAGATTGCTCAGAATCTTGGCGGATACTCTCTGGGACGAGCAGATCTTCTGCGCAGAGCCATGGGAAAAAAAGACAAGAAGATCATGGCTGAAGAAAGGCAGAACTTTATCTATGGACTACAGGACAGCAGCGGTGAATGGATTGTGCCGGGAGCACTTCGTTTGGGCATAGGGGAAAAGGAAGCTGAAGATATTTTTGACCTTATGGCCAAATTTGCCGAGTATGGATTCAATAAGGGCCACGCTACGGCTTATGCGATGATCTCTTACCAGACAGCCTATCTAAAAGCGAATTATCCGCTGGAATACACCGCGGCGCTGCTGAGTTCCGTGATCGGTGCATCAGATAAAGTGACTTTTTATATTCAGGAGGCCAGGAGCAGCGGCATTGAGATTCTGCCGCCCGATGTCCAGTACAGTTACCGGGATTTTACCATTGAACACGGAGCGATACGTTTTGGACTCGAGGCGGTCCGTAATGTCGGGACACAGGTGGTTGATAGGATCATTGTAGAAAGAACGAACGGCCCGTTTGCGTCGTTTTATGATTTTATTGTACGCATGGATGCTAAAGTTCTGAACAGACGAACGCTGGAAAGTCTGATTAAGGCCGGCGCGTTTCAGTCACTGTGCAGCCGCGCTCAGGCTATGAAAGTCCTGGATCAGGCGCTGGAGCTGGCTCAGAACCGGCAAAAGGACAGCGAATCCGGCCAGATGTCTTTGTTTGATCTTGATCAGGACCTTGATGAAGGGCTGATCATGCCTGAAATACCGGAATTCAGCGAGAATGAGATCCTGAAGATGGAGAGGGAGTATATCGGTATTTATCTCACAGCCCATCCGCTTTATTCCGTGAATGACCTGCTCAGGAAAATCACAAGTTCAGAAATCGCGGCCTGTCTCGAAAGTGCGGAAGAAAAAAAGGTTATTCTAGGTGGGATAATAAATTCTTATCGGCAAACAATAACGAAAAAAGGGGAAATGATGGCTACCTTCTTACTGGAGGATCTGACCGGAACGATCGAGGTTCTGGTATTTCCCAGATTGTTTCCGGAAGTTGTCAGGATGGACAATGACCATATTGTAGTTGTTCACGGTCGTTATTATGTGAATGAAGATGAAAAGAAAATATTTGCTGAAAAAGTTCTGCCGATTGAGGAATGCAGCGTCAAACCGGATAAATTGTTTCTAAAGATTCCAAGCAATCAGGATACGGAGCTGACCGATAAGATTCTGGCGGTTCTAGGGGCATTCCGCGGAACACATCCTGTCTATTTCTTTTGCCAGGATAATAAGAAGACCTTTGAGATAAGTCCAAATTATTTTGTCCGGCCATCTGAAGAGCTTGACAGGGCGCTTATTGCGCTTTTGGGAAATGATCAGGTAAGATGGCAATAAAAATTTGTTGGAAGAGGCAGGATATTGCTGCTTTGAGGCGAATCCCATAAATAGATTTTATGACGCTGAGATATTTTCTAGACTGAAGGAGATTTTTTGTGCGAACTGCAATATACCCGGGAACATTCGATCCAGTAACCAATGGACACCTTGATATCCTACATAGAGCCATTTATCTTTTTGACCGTGTCATTGTGGCGGTAGCTTCCGAAAGTAACAAACAGACGCTTTTTTCCTTGGAAGAAAGACAGAAACTGTTGAGATGTGAAACCAGCGATATGGAAAATGTTGAAGTCAAGTCTTTTGGCGGTCTGACTGTGGATTTTGCGCGTGAATGCGAAGCTGTTGCTCTGATCAGAGGCTTGCGGGCCATGACTGATTTCGAATACGAATTTCAGCTGGCTTTGATGAATAAAAAGCTGGCTCCCGACATCGAGACCGTCTTTTTAATGACAAAAAGTGAGTATTCGTTCATCAGTTCCAGCTCGATCAAATCGGCGGCAAGTCTGCAAGGAAATGTTTCAGGATTAGTTCCGCCAAATGTGGAGAAAGCAATGATTCAAAAGTATAATAAGATGGTCTAAATGCTTATTGGAGGATAGAATATGTGGACAGTCATTTATATAGCACCAAATAAAGCAGTCGCTGAAAAATATCAAAAAGCATTTGCAGACGAAGGTATCTTAGCCCAGCTAAAAGCAGTAGGTTCACAGGAATCCACCGACGTAAGCGTCGAAATACTCGTGCCGGAGTCGGAGGCTGAGGAAGCGAACGAGATTCTGACCGGTATTATGCGTTCATAATCCAAGTTGTCTTTATTGTAATAAAAAATAATATGAAAATAGCCGTAAAAAAAATGGCGATGTACTTGCGTTTTTGACGCTGATACTATAAAATAGCAAAAGTAAGGCGTGCCGAAGTGGCGGAATTGGCAGACGCGTCGGTCTCAAAAACCGATATCTGTGAGGATGTGCCGGTTCGACCCCGGCCTTCGGCACCAAGTAATATCAAGGCTTAAGGGCCTTTTTATTTTTTTGCCTTTTTACTGAGAAAAAATAATGGCTTATTCAGCGGTTGTTTGGTTTTTATAGCGAATATACTAAAGTAATTTATTCTCAGACGTGTACGATATAGTCATTAAGGAGATTGCAAAATGAGTCAAGAAATGCTTTAAACATGTATATGCCTGTATAAAATTTAGGATATCAGCTAAATTTTGAGTTTTTAGCAGGAAAAGAAATCTTCATAGCGAAGTAATAAAACCGGAAAGGGGGGATTGAAATGGAAAACCAATTTGCTGAACTGTATCATGACTTTGAGATGTATCAACACTGCCAGCTTATATTTTCAGAACAGGCTTCGGATGGCATAAAGATCCAGCAGATTTCTTATGATACGTTTAAACCAATTAAAGATGACAACGGGATATTATACTTCCCAATGAATGAGCTCGGTTTCGGGTATTTTATAACAAATAATTTTAATATTGTGAAAATGCCTTCGAAACAGAAAAAAGCAATGTATAGGATTGAAAAAGATGGAGAAGAATACTTTTCCATTTATTTATTTGGTCCAAAGAATTAATTGCGTGCCTTTTTGTAACCCTCACAATTACTTTAAGTTTTTTGGGTTCTATTGTTTTAAAGAATTTAGAAAACTGCAAGTAAATTGGCAGGTTTTACATTGGTTTCAGTGTAAAACGACAACATATTAAAAGGTGAAAAATTCGCAATTGACAATTGACGAATACGGGTGGTTATGATTCGGATTTGAATCTAAACACCCGTATTTGCTGTTTATCGGACCATGATGTATTGTGGAACGATGGATGTAATCGAATCGTTCTTATGGTATTCTTAACATAGATGTCGGTATAAAGTTAGAGATCTGGTGCAATACGCTTCAGGTTATACTGTCTGGCAGTAAGAGCTGAGAGGGAGTGTTTTTTTGTTCGGACTAAAATTTTTATCAAAAAAAGTTTTAGGAGTCAGCATTGCCTGTCTTATTGTGTTTGTGATGATTATCTCGGCGGTTATGGCTTTATGGTCAGAAGATGAGCCTGCCTACCAGACTGTCTCAGTGACAGAAATGGCAGATAAGGTGAAGAATATCAAAAAACAGGGCGGGACAATTGAATTTAGTCAAGATGAGATCAACAGCGCAATGGCTTTTTATTGCGAAAAGAAACTGCAGTCAGTTCCGTATTTTACACAGCTTGCCTCCAAGCTTGGGAAAAACAAGATTGAGATATTTATTGGGGGAAAAATTGGGCAAAAAATCAAATTTCAGTTGTATTCCGAAGGGTATCTGTTTTACAGTGACGGGAGCATAGTCTATATACCGGAAAAGTTTAAAATAGGCAAAATATCACTGCCTAAAGGCTTGGTCCTCAATAAAATCAGCAAGATCAGGGCGATAGCCGATAAAGGAATTACCCTTGAAGGCCACACCCTTATTTTGACAGATGAAATTTTTCCTTTTGAGATCATAGCATTTTCGGTAAAACCTGACAAAATGACATTCGAAGTGAAGAAAGATGAAAAGGCTTCGAACAGCAAAAGTACTGCTGGAGGTGCGAATTCATCCGGTCAAGGAGGAAGTAGCTCTCAAATTAATTCAGAAGCGACAAAAGCACTGCTACGTACTGTTTACAGTCAGTTAGGGACCGTCTATACAAATGTGAAAACAGCGCAGGAAAAACAAATCGTCGGATCCATGATGACGGTTGTCAATAATCTGATCCAAAATCCTTCCTCACCTTATCGCGATCAGGCCGGCAGGGTTATTTTAGAATACAACAAGCTTACCGCGGAAGAAAAAAGTGATCTAAAGCTCGCGATGCTGACCTATATGGATACCGATGTCGCGCTGGAATTAAAGGATTTATTTGGATTATAAAACAACGAAGCAACCATTAAATAAGCCAAACATTCAGTATTAAATATGTATTGAAGTTGATATCAAACGTGAATTAATGGTATTATTAATTTTAATTGTCTTATCATTCTCACTTTAGGAGGTCTCGTGTGCAGAGTGCAAGGGTTACTATTTTTGCCGGTCACTATGGTAGCGGCAAAACGAGTGTCGCTGTTAACTACGCCTTGTGGCTGAAAAAAAGTCATCAGAAAGTCATTATTGCCGATCTGGATATTGTTAACCCTTATTTTAGAACGAAAGACAGCGCGCAGATGCTGAAAAGGTCAGAGATTAAGCTGATTTCCTCGGATTATGCGAACTCGAATGTTGATATTCCTGCTGTTCCGGGAGAAATCAATGCGATATTTGACGAACGCGATGCCTATGCGGTGATTGACGTTGGCGGTGATGACAGAGGAGCCTATGCTCTCGGCCGCTATTACGAACAGCTTCACCGTACAGATGCTGCTGCCTACATTGTTGTGAATATGTACCGGCCTTTAAGCCGTGATGCTGAAGCAACGATTAAAATTAAATATGAAATTGAAGCGGCAGCGCGAATCGAATTTTCCGGAATTATTAATAATTCCAACCTGGGTAATGCTACTACCGCCTCCGATGTTATGGATTCACTTCCTTACGCAGAGCAAATTTCTGAAAGAACGGGACTGCCGATTGTGATGACAACCGTGCAGAGAAGTCTGGCACCGGGACTGGCAAGTAATATTCAAAATATATTTCCAATAGATTTGGAGGAGTATGAATGGCAAAAGTGACGAAACTAACAATCGAGGCAGACAGGTGCAAAGGCTGCTCTCTTTGTGTAAACGCTTGTCCTAAGAAACTGCTCAGGCTTTCGCCCGAAGCCCTTAACAGCAAAGGATTTCATCCTGCGGAAATGACCGATCAGCAAGCGTGCACTGCCTGTGGGTTCTGTGCGATTATGTGTCCAGATGTTTGTATTCAGATTGAAAAAGAGGTGAATTAAAGAAAATGGCGGAAAAAGTATTAATGAAGGGAAACGAAGCAATTGCCGAAGCAGCGATTATGGCTGGCTGCCGTCATTTCTTCGGATATCCGATAACGCCTCAGACTGAGGTTGCAGCGTATATGGCTAAACGTATGCCGAAAATCGGGGGAACCTATTTACAGGCGGAAAGTGAAATTGCGGCCATTAACATGGTTTACGGAGCATCCTCAGCGGGAGTCCGTGCGATGACATCTTCATCAAGCCCGGGAATTTCCCTGAAAAGTGAAGGCTTGTCCTATATGGCAGGAAGTGATCTGCCAGCTGTGCTGGTGAATATCCAGCGCGGCGGTCCTGGACTTGGCGGAATCCGTCCGTCCCAGTCTGACTATTTTCAGGCAACGCGTTCTTCCGGTCACGGGGATTTTCACATGATCGTGCTCGCACCGAATACGGTTCAGGAGATGTTTGACCTGACGGTAGAAGCTTTTGAACTGGCTGACCGTTACCGGATGACTACGATGATCTTAGGCGACGGGATGCTCGGACAGGTGATGGAGCCTGTAGACATCAGCCGCGGAGAAGCGGCTTCGACCGTTACCAAGGATTGGGCGCTGACCGGAACAAAAGGTCAAAGGAAAAGAAATATTATCAATTCGCTTTATCTCGAAGCCGAAGAGCTCGAGATGCTTAACCTGAAACGTTTCGAAAAATATGCGGACGTTGAGAAAATTGCCAGAACAGACAATTATCTGACCGAAGACGCGGAAGTGATCATTGTTGCTTACGGCATCTGCGCGAGAATTGCCCGAAATGCAATCAACGAAGCCCGTCAAAGGGGTATTAAAGCAGGGCTGATTCGTCCGGTGACGCTGTGGCCGTTCCCGAAAAATCAACTGAAAGCCGCAGCGGAAAAAGCAAAGGCTTTTGTGGTGGTCGAAATGAGTATGGGACAAATGATTCAGGACGTAGAACTGAGCATTCGCTGCAGTCGTCCGGTTCATCTCTGCAGCCGTACCGGCGGTATGGTTCCGACTCCCGAGTCTGTATTGGAAGCCATAGAAAACGCTGCGCAGGCGGAAAGGAGCTAATGATGGAAATCGTTTTTCAAAGACCGAAAGCACTTTCAGATGTATCCAGTCACTATTGCCCCGGCTGTACCCACGGGATTATTCACAGGCTGGTGGCAGAGGTTCTTGACGAACTTGATCTTACCGGAAAAACAGTCGGTGTCGCCCCTGTTGGCTGCGCTGTGCTTGCTTATAACTATTTTGAATGTGATATGGCGCAGGCAGCGCACGGCCGGGCTCCGGCAGTTGCGACAGGCCTTAAGCGCGCCAATCCGGCCAATATCGTCTTTACGTACCAGGGTGATGGAGACCTTGCGGCTATTGGGACGGCTGAGACCATTCATGCAGCGGCCCGAGGTGAGAATATCACCATTATCTTTGTCAACAATGCTATCTACGGCATGACCGGCGGACAAATGGCCCCTACGACCATCCCAGGTCAGATCACGCAGACCTCTCCTTACGGAAGAGATCCAAAGTACGCAGGTTTCCCCCTCAAAATCTGCGAAACGCTTTCCACGGTTGACGGAACGGCCTATGCGGAACGCGTATCTGTTGACAGTGTTAAAAATGTGATTAACGCTAAAAAGGCAATCAAAAAGGCTTTTGAATATCAGGTGGCCGGGAAAGGCTTTACGATTGTCGAGGTTCTGTCGACCTGCTCGACCAACTGGGGTCTTGAGCCTGTTGAAGCGCTCACCTGGCTGCGGGAGAACCTGATTCCTTACTACCCGCTGGGTGTCTATAAGGATAAGGAGGTTTTCTAATGAGCACGACACTTGAACTTATGATTGCAGGGTTTGGCGGACAGGGTGTGCTGTTTGCCGGCAAAATCCTTGTCTATGCCGGGCTGCTCACAGGCAAGGAAGTCAGCTGGCTTCCGTCCTATGGGCCGGAGATGCGCGGCGGCACAGCTAATATCAACGTGATTGTTAGTGATACGCCGATCGGATCACCGATTATTACCTATCCCGGGATGTTGGTTGCAATGAACCAGCCGTCCCTCGAAAAATTTGAAAGTGACGTCCAGAAAAACGGGACAATCATTGTTGATTCTTCACTGATCTCCATTCAGGTACAGCGTACCGATGTCCAGACCTTTTATATTCCGGCAACGAAGCTGGCTGAAGATGCCGGTCTGAAAGGACTTGCAAATATGGTCATGGTTGGGAAAATTGCCAAGGAAGCCGGTATTTTTGATCTGGAGATGCTGAATAAAGCCGTATCCAAGTCCATTCCGGAGAGAAAGAAAGATCTTCTGGCATCCAACATCGAAGCGATAGAAATAGGGTATCATTTTTAACGAAAGTGTTCTCGTTTTGACGTAAGTATTTAAAAAAGTATCGCAAAAGTATTGCCGTATTGTATTACAGCATGATACTATTGAAACATAGTGTTATAGTATAGTAGTACGATTCGGCAATTATTTTAAAACAAGCAGATTATAAGGAGGTGCCATTAACTTGACCGATCAACTAAAGGATATGGGCGCACGTCTCTTGATGCTGCGCGAGTCTACAGGCTTCACGTCAGAGAAAATTGCTGAGGAACTTGATGTTCCGGTGGCGGATTATCTTCAGTATGAAGCAGGAGAAAAAGACTTTTCGTTTAGTTTTCTATACAATGTCGCGGGTATTTTAGGAGTAGATGTCCTGGATATCATCAGCGGCGAGTCGCCAAAGCTGTCCACCTGCTGTGTGGTCAGAGCCGGCGGGGGGTATGAGATCAACCGCCGAAAAGCGTACAATTACAAGCACCTGGCATTTACATTCCGTAATAAGAAAGCTGAACCGTTTATGGTGACAGTAGAGCCGAACAATGCGATACCGGAACGTCATTCCCATGACGGGCAAGAATTCAATTACTTGGTTTCAGGATCCATGGATTTTTTTATCGGTGAGATGGTTTACGAGCTCGGTGAAGGTGACAGCGTTTACTTTGATTCGTCCGTTCCCCACGCGATGAAGGCTCATGGTGATGTTCCGGCAAAATTCCTGGCCATCGTCATGAAATAAAGGAGGACGCGCACATATGATCATGTATGAGAAATATATTGGCAGACACCGCGACGACTATGTCACGCTGGAGGATTTATATAAAAATTTTAAGGTGACCTGTCCGGATGATTTTAACTTTGCCTACGATGTCCTTGACAAGTTAGCTGAGGAGAAGCCGGATCAGCTGGCGATGCTCTGGGTAGGCAATAGCGGTGAAGAAAAAAGGATCACGTTTGCTGAAATGAAGCGCTGGTCTGATAAAACAGCGAACTATTTTAAGTCACTTGGCATTAAAAAAGGAGATCTTGTCCTTCTGGTTTTAAAAAGAAGCTATTTGTTTTGGTATGCGATGATGGCTCTGCATAAAATTGGTGCAGTGGCTGTTCAGGCCACGAACCTGCTGACGGCAAAAGATTATATCTATCGCTGCCAGGCGGCAGGTATCAAGATGGCCGTGATTACAGCAGACGGTGATTGTACTCGGCATTTTGACGAGGCTGCTCCGGAATGCAAAACGGTTCAAATGAAAGCGGTTACCAAACATAAGGATGCAGGAGAAGGCTGGCTCGATTTTGAAGCCGGGATTGAAGCTGCGTCTGACCAATGGCAACGCCCTACCGGCGAAGAAGCGACCAAAGTCACGGATATGTTGATTATGGCCTTTTCCTCCGGAACGACCGGCTACCCCAAGATGGTCTCGCATGACCATGCTTATCCCTTGGGACATACTATGACTGGCATTTTTTGGCACAGAGTAGAGCCTGGCGGTCTGCATTTCACAATTTCCGACACCGGCTGGCTGAAATCTCTCTGGGGTAAAATGTATGGCCAGTGGTTAGGGGAGTCAGCGATTTTTACGTATGATTTTGACACCTTCAATGGTGCGGATATTCTGCAAAAACTGGAAAAGTACCAGATAACGACTTTCTGTGCACCACCGACCATGTACCGCTTTATGCTGCGGGAAGATGTGAAAAGCTACAATCTTTCTTCACTCAAACACTGTTGCACTGCAGGAGAGGCCTTAAATCCGGAAGTATTCAATCAATGGCGGCAGGCTACCGGACTGCGTATCTTTGAAGGCTTTGGGCAGTCGGAAACAACCGTTTGCTGCTCAATCCTGTATCCATGGGTGCAGCCACGACCGGGTTCGATGGGGATGCCCACACCGGGGTATCAGATGGTGATTACGGATGAAGACGGCAAAGAGGTTGACCCTGGGGTCACCGGGGAAATTTGCATTAAAGCTCCGGATTACGAGACCAAGACGAAAGGCCTTTTCATGGGCTATTACCGGGATGAAGCGAATACGCAGCGTTCCTGGCATGACGGCCTGTACCATACCGGCGATCTTGCCTACCGTGATGAGCTTGGTTTCCTGTGGTATATCGGCAGGAATGACGACATTATTAAATCATCAGGCTACCGCATCGGACCCTTTGAAGTTGAGTCGGCTCTGGCGGAGCATCCCGCAGTTTTGGAATCAGCTGTTACGGGTGTACCAGACCCAATCAGAGGATTTAACGTCAAAGCGACGATCGTACTGAACAAGGGTTATGAACCCTCGGAAGCCATGATGAAGGAATTGCAGGATCATGTCAAAAAGGTAACTGCGCCGTATAAATATCCGAGAGTCATCGAGTTTGTGAACGAGCTCCCCAAAACGATCAGCGGAAAAATCCGCAGGGTTGAAATCAGGGAAAAGGATTTGCGATCCGAATAGTAAAGAAGATAATAAATAAACGCATTAGCTATTCCTGAAATATCCTACAAAGGTCCTATGAATATAGGACCTTTGGCCTATGGGAAAATAGCATTATTTGGCATATCCTTGATTTATATACTGTTTAATAATGGAAAGTGAAAGGGAATAAGATGGAAATCGTTGAATTTGGTAAAAAAACAGATAACGATATGTATGTTGCCAAAGAATGCAAAATAACAGGAAAAATCAGTTCCAGAGTCAATGTGGTGATTGACGGGGAGCTGGAAGGTACGATTGAAACAAAAGGAAATCTGATTGTAGGTCCGCACGGAAAAGTCACAGCGGAGGTTTTTGCCGTAAACGCTCGGATACAGGGAGAAGTACATGGAAATATCACAGCTGAGAATTTATTGGAGATTGCTTCAACTGCTGTAGTCTACGGTGATATAAAAACAAAATTGCTTCAGATTGAACAGGGAGCAAAGTTTATAGGGAAGAGCCAGAATCATGGTCAACAAGAGGACATAACTGAACTGGAATCCAATCTCGAGACGGAATATGAAAGCGAGCCTAACGAAACTCCTGTATCATTAGAAGGAAAAAAGAAGTCAAAATTATCCTTTAAGCCTATTGTCTATAACAGAATGCCTTAAAAAGAAAGAGTATTAGATGGTGCATTCTATAGATGATGAACGAATGAAATTAGCGGATATAAACGGCTAGCAGCAATGCAGCCGTTTATTTTTCTGCGCTGTGTACTTGTTGTACTTGATTCCAGAAAAGGTTATGATATAGAAAGGTATATTCAAACGAATTGTTTTTGACGAATGATTCCGAGGTAGATTCTGAAGAAACGTTCTTGAAAGGAGTTTTACAATGCCCCGAATGCTGATCTTAGACGGTAACAGTCTTATAAATAGAGCTTTCTATGCGCTTCCACCACTTACTTCCAACGAAGGGCTTCCGACGAATGCTGTACACGGTTTTTTAACCATGCTGTTCAGGCTCCAGAAAGAGCAGAAACCTGACTATTGGGTCGTTGCTTTTGACAAGACGAAAGCAACGATCCGCATCGAGCAGTTTGAAGGCTACAAAGCCCACCGGAAAGAAACTCCGGAGACCTTGCGTCCACAGTTTAATTATCTGAAAGAGATTCTGCGCGTGATGGCCGTTCCGATTTTGGAAATGGAAGGTTACGAAGCGGATGATATCATAGCGACAGTAAATGATCAGGCGATTGCCCAGCAAATAGAAGTTTTAATCTTTACCGGAGACAGGGACGCTCTTCAGTTGATTTCACCGCATAGCTCTGTGCTGCTGACAATGAAAGGGATTTCAGAAGTTGAGTGTTATAACGAACAACGGCTGGAAGAAAGATATTTGCTGAAGCCTGCCCAGATTATTGATCTGAAAGGCCTGATGGGGGACGTTTCGGACAATATCCCCGGGATTCCCGGTGTGGGGGAAAAGACAGCACTGAAACTGCTTCACGAATACGGGTCCGTCGAAAATGTGCTGCAGAACAAGGATGAGGTCAAAGGCAATAAATTAAAGGAACTGCTGAATCAATACGCTGATCAGGCACTCTTAAGCAAAAAGCTCGCAGCAATGATTCACGATGTGCCGGTCGCGTTTTCTCTTGACGACTTAAAATGGACGGAGCCGGACAAAGATGCCTGCAGAAAGATCCTCCATAGCTACAGCTTATATAAAGTTGCGTCGCTGTTTGAACAGAGCCTCGCTGCGGTAAGGGGGCCTGAGCAAATGGTTGAAAAAGGCAAGAAGCAAAAAGCATCAGGTAACAGAAATCAGGAGATTAAAACTCACGAGATAGCTGCTTCTAAGCCAGATTTAACGAATGACCGATATGGAGATTTGATTAAAGATTTAGATGGAGAGCCGAATATAGATCAGAATAAAGGCGGCATGAAAGATCACAAGGCAGAGACCATTGATACTGTCCAGCAAGAAAAGAACATGGACGGAGAAGGATGGCTGGAGCTGCTGAATACCTGGCTTGAGCAGAAACCGGTCCTCGCACTCAGTTATCGTTTTGAGGGAAGGAATATTCATCAGGGGCTCTGGACTGAAATGGGGATCTGTGATGAACATCATACGTATTCGTTGAATCGGTATGATGCTGCTCCAAGTGTGTTGCGTCTCTGGGAAGAAATCCTGGCTGACGACGGTGTCCGCAAAGTGCTTGCAGACAGCAAGGGGCTGTATTCACTGCTACTGAATGAGAATAAGATATTTGCCGGCGTTGATTTGGATTTAAGCCTGGCCGCTTATCTGTTAAACCCGAACCGGTCCAATTACAGCGCTTCCGAATTGCTGGGGGATTATGTGACGGATCTGTTTTCGAATACGCCGACACGGGAAGCAGCTCTGCTACGGAAACTTGCCGCTTCCTATATGGAAAAGCTGGCGGAAGACGATCTTGAAAAGCTCTTGCATGAGGTTGAAGAGCCTCTAAGCCTCATACTGGCCAGGATGGAAAAGACCGGCATTGCACTGGACAAGGAAAAACTCCAGGAATATGGTCAGGAACTTGAGGTTAAGATCAGCCGATTAGAAAGCGAGATTTATAATCTGGCCGGTGAAAGCTTTAACATCAATTCGCCGCAGCAGCTTGGCAGGATTCTATTTGAGAATTTAGGGCTCCCGCCACTCAAAAAAACCAAAACGGGTTATTCAACGGATGCGGAAACGCTGGAAGAATTACGGACGGAGCACGCTGTCGTGGAAAAACTACTGGAATACCGGCAGCTGGTCAAACTGAATTCCACCTATGTCAAGGGCCTGCTGGCTCAGTGCTGTGACGGCAAAATTCATACCACGTTTCAGCAGACGGTTACAGCTACCGGCAGACTTTCCAGTACCGAACCGAATCTGCAAAATATTCCAATCCGTCTGGAAGAAGGCCGGAGACTTAGGAAGGTCTTCCAGGCAACTCAGGAAGACTGGCTTTTGTTATCCGCGGATTATTCTCAGATCGAATTAAGAATTTTAGCGCATTATTCGAAAGATCCGATACTTTGTGAGTCTTTCCTGGTCGGGGAAGACGTGCACAGACGTACAGCTGCCGAGGTGTTTGACGTAGCGCTGAACGAAGTCAATTCAGATATGCGGCGCAAGGCCAAAGCGGTTAACTTTGGTTTAATGTATGGTCTGACGGACTTTGGACTGGCCCGCGATCTGACCATTTCCAGAAAAGAAGCAAAATACTATATCAGCCAGTATTTTGAAAGATACAACGGTGTTCACCGGTATCTCGAAGATACTGTCATTGAAGCCAAAGAAAAGGGAGAGGTTCGTACGCTGCTGAACCGGCTGCGGAAAATCCCCGAATTGTCTCATCCAAACAGAATGACGCGGCAGTTTGGCGAACGGATCGCCAAGAATACGCCGATCCAGGGAAGTGCGGCTGATATTATGAAAATTGCGATGATCAAAGTAGCTGAAGCGCTTGAGGGCCTGCAGGCAGAAATTTTACTTCAGGTTCACGACGAACTGGTAGTCCAGGTCGAACCGTCAGCGCTTCCAAAGGTCGCAGCAATTGTCAAGAAAGAGATGGAGCAGGCTTTCTCGATTTCTGTTCCATTGCTGGTAGACTGCAAAGTCGGAAGTAACTGGTATGATATGGTCCCTTATCAGGTGGGTGCGCTGTTGTTTTAGGAGGTCGATCTGATGCCTGAACTGCCCGAAGTAGAAAGTATCCGGCTGTCCCTGGCTGCAAGGATTCTGGGAAAGACAATTGAAGATGTCGAAGTCCGATGGCCTCCGGCAGCAGTTTCTCTGGCGGATGAGGATTTCAGCGCTTTGGTCAGGAACCGGACGATTGAAAGCCTTGACAGACGCGGCAAGTATCTGCTCATGAACCTGAGTCACGGCCTTACGATGATCATTCATTTCAGGATGACCGGACGTTTGATCTATTATCCTGAGCTGCACGAGCCAGATAAACATACGCATGTCCTGTTTAGGCTCGATCAGGGAGAACTTCATTACTCCGATATCCGGAAATTTGGCAGAATACAGCTGGTGCCTTTTCAAATGTCCTGTAACGCCGCTTGTTTGGCTAAACTTGGGCCGGAACCGCTGGACGAGTCATTTACATTTGATCAGCTCGGGATGCGTCTCGCCAGGAAAAAGAGTACGATCAAGGCTGCGCTGCTGGATCAGACCGTCGTAGCCGGTATCGGAAATATTTATGCGGACGAGGCATTGTTCCGCGCAGGCATTTTGCCGGATAGGAATACGGTTTCGTTAAAGGTGTCGGAGATTATTCTGCTTTACGATGCGATCTGTGAGGTTCTGCAGGAAGGAATCACAGCTGGCGGAACATCATTTCGTGATTATCGTGATGCAGACGGCAAGAAGGGTGCATTTCAGGAAAATCTGATGGTTTACGGACGCAGCGGTCAGGAGTGTAAATATTGCGGAGGTCAATTGGCTAAAATCAAAGTAGTCGGAAGGACAACGGTGTATTGTCCAAACTGCCAGAGATAGATGAAATCCGTTTTGAAGAAGGCATAACTTTTAATGCAGGAAGAAAGAATCCAAGAGGAGTATTTCACAGAAGGATGAGCATACTTTATTGCAATGGACTTAAAATTGAGGTAGCAGGGAGCACCCTGCTGGATCATATAACGCTGCGTTTGGAAAAGGGTCAAAAAGCCGGCCTGGTCGGAGCCAATGGGGCAGGTAAAACAACACTGATCAGGGCTGTCATGGGAGAGATTGCTCATGAAAGCGGAGATATCAACTGGCAGGGTACTGTCGGTTATCTGCCGCAGACGACTGCAGCCACAGCAGAACACGGTACAGTATTTGAGCTGATGCTGGCTGAACGTCAAGATATTCTTGATCTGCGGGACAATCTCAGATCCCTGGAAAATAAAATGGCGGAACAGGCCGACGAGAAGACGCTCGAAAGGTACAGTCTGCTTACGGAACAATATGAAAGGGCGGGTGGTTATGCGCTCGAAGCCAGGATCCGCAAGATCCTGACCGGACTCGGGATGGACCGGCATCAGACGACTGAAGCTAATCATTTAAGCGGTGGTCAGAAAACGCGTCTGGCGCTTGGCAAGCTTCTGCTGCGTGATCCGGACGTTCTGATTCTTGACGAGCCTACGAACCATCTTGATATTGAAGCACTGGAATGGCTCGAAAATTACCTGGGCGATTATGCTGGAGCTGTGCTTGTCGTTTCCCATGACAGGTACTTCCTGGACAGGGTCGTGGACAGCACCTTCCTGATTGAGGATAGGTTCCTGAAAGCTTATAACGGCAATTATTCGGAATTTGAATTGCAGCGGAATATTGAAAAAATATCGCTGACCAGAGAAGCGGAACGGATCAATAAAAAAATTGCGGACCTGGAGGAGTATATCCGGCGTCATGGCGCCGGAATCAAAGCTAAACAAGCCCGGGGCAGGGAATCCATGCTGAAAAGAATTACACCGGTGAATGCGCCGAAAGATTCGAAAAAAC
This sequence comes from Dehalobacter sp. 12DCB1, assembly GCF_004343605.1. Taxonomy (GTDB): domain Bacteria; phylum Bacillota; class Desulfitobacteriia; order Desulfitobacteriales; family Syntrophobotulaceae; genus Dehalobacter. The sequence goes on along the minus strand of NZ_POSF01000018.1, from coordinate 37,714 downwards.
TCAACATAAGCCTCCAGGCCAAAACCCGCTCAGGTGACCGGGTTCTCGAAATAGACGATCTGGCCGTTAAGTACGGGCAGAAGACCATATTTGAACATGTAGGTTTGGAATTGCGCCGGGGTGATAAGATTGCCCTGCTCGGCAGAAACGGGATTGGAAAGACGACGCTGTTAAGAGCTGTTACAGGACAAATCCCGTATAACGGTACGATCCGAACCGGGGCGAATGTTTCCGTCAGCTACTATTCCCAGGAGCATGAGAATATTGGCTTAAGGGAAATTGTCATGGACGAAATCCGTTATTCTTCAACGCTTGACGATCCGGAAATACGCAATGTTTTAGCCCGTTTTGGCTTCCGGGGAGAGGATGTATTCAAACCTGTTGCTGGTTTAAGCGGGGGAGAGAAAAGCAGGCTGGCACTTTGCAAGCTTTTTCTGAATCAGGGGAACCTGCTTTTGCTTGATGAGCCGACCAACCATCTCGATATGGAGACGAGAGAAGTCCTGGAGGAAGTGTTGCAGGATTACAATGGGACAATTTTGACCGTATCCCATGACCGGTACTTTCTGAACCGAATCGTCAATAAGATTGCATTGCTGACAGTGAATGGTCTGAAGGTATTTGAGGGAGACTACACGGCCTATCGTGAAATGAGCGAGAAGCGTGAAGATGAAGAAACAGAATCTGCTCAAGCCGCCCAAGATCAGATCTGTAAAAATGAAGAGATTCAAAAGGCCAGAGATTACAGGGAAGAGTCCAAGAATACCAAACGGATAGAAAAAAAGATCAAACAAATTGAGGAAAAAATTGCGGAAACAGAATTATTACTTCAAGAAATTGAGGATAAGCTCGATGCCGCAGCCAGTGATTATGAACTGACATTGTCACTTCACCAGTCGTATGAGAAAGTGCAGACAGAGCTCGATCATCTGATGGAGGAGTGGCTGGCTTACCAGGATTAGTACGAAAAAACTGACAGACCGACGACCACAGATGAGCCAGCGCGGCACACCAAAACGAGGTTACAGCCATATATTATCCCGAAGGAAATACTTAAGGGGTAAAAGAATATGGGAATGGCAATGATCCTTGCTTTGGCTTTGAGTCTTGACGGTTTAGGGGTAGGGATGGCCTACGGTCTGAAGAGGATTCGGATCCCGCTTAGTTCCATGATGATCATTGGTTTTTGTACGACACTCGCTATGACAGTCTCCATGTACTGCGGACATCTGATCACGTCTCAGCTTACGGTGATCCATCCCGGTATTCTGGGAGCAGTCGTTCTTATTGCAATCGGCTTGTATCAGTTGATTCAGACTTTGAGAAACAGAGCGGAACTTCCCGAAGCTGTACCGGTAATGACAGCTGCAGCTGGGCAGATAGATGACAATCCATATCGTACTTTGTTCAGTATTCATTTAAATTTCTTCGGTCTGGTCATTCAGGTTCTGAAGACACCTGATGCGGCAGACATTGACGGCTCCGGAGTCATTACACTGAATGAAAGTCTGCTTCTGGGCGTGGCATTGTCCCTGGATGCGTTTGCTTCGGGCGTAGCCGCTGCGCTGACAGGAATTCTCTGGTATGTCATCGGGATGGTGACATTGATGCAGATTCTGATGATCTTTACTGGTCAGGTATTGACAGGCAGACTTCCGGCGAGCGTGTTGGCCAGAGTCAGGTATCTGCCGGGGATTGTCCTGATACTCATCGGGTCATTAAAAATAATTTGAGGTTAAACATGATCAAAATTGGACTTACAGGAGGAATAGCGAGCGGCAAGACGCGTGTTGCCGACTGGTTTGCGCAGAAGGGCATCCCGGTCTTTAACGCGGATGACGCAGTTCATAGGTTGTATGACGGGGCGTTAATCCCTTTGATCGGCAAAGAGTTTGGATCTGAATGCGTCCTAGATGGAAAGATTGACCGGGCGGAGCTGGGAAAAATCATATTTGCCGATCCAGAGGCCAGGCAAAGGCTTGAGAGACTTGTTCACCCTTTGATCTGGCAGCAGATGCAGGATCAATGCCTGAAAGTAGAGATCCAAGGTGAAAAGCTGATTATCCTGGATATTCCGTTGCTTCTGGAGACGGGATGGGGAAAATTTGTCGACGAGGTTTGGGTCGTTTATGTCCCTGCTGAAATACAAATCACCAGGCTGATGGAACGAAGTAGCTTGACCAGGGAAGAGGCCGAGCGACGGCTAGCCGCGCAAATGCCGCTTGAGGACAAAAAAAAGAAAGCCCACCGGGTCATTGATAATTCCAGGGACTGGAGAGAAACTGAAAAACAACTTGAAATGATTTGGAAAGACTTCGACTTGCCTTGAAGCAGCGTTGTCGTATATAATGTTTCAGAATTAAATCATATCTCCGCTTAGATGAACATACGGATAATCAAAAGATAATAAAAAAATGATGTTATCATTTAAGGGTTAACAAGATATTAGAATATATGAAATAGGATGGGTGCGTTTTGTTTATCGCAAAGAGGAAAATTGTTAAGACCATAACAATTATTTTTTTATTGCTTATGATTCTGGCTGTATACCAGTCAAATTTTGTCGGCAGAATGATGTACCCTTTTCCATACAAGCAGACGGTTGAAAAATATGCCGCCAAGTATGGAATAGATCCATTGCTGGTGATTGCCGTAATCAGGGAAGAAAGCAGGTTCATCACCAAATCAAAATCGTCCAAAGGGGCGGTCGGATTGATGCAGCTGATGCCGGGGACAGCGAAAGAGATAGCTGTCTGGCTCAATGAAGATTACGCAAAGGTTGACTTACTTGATCCGGAAACCAATATTCGTTACGGCACTTGGTACCTTGCTTCTTTGAATAAGGAGTTTTCCGGCAATACGGTTCTTACCCTGGCGGCTTATAACGCCGGGATCGGTAGGGTGCAAAGCTGGCTGGATGATTGGACGAAGGACCCGAATGCGTACCGTATGGAGAAAATTCCAATTACAGAGACCAGGGAATATGTCGAGAAAGTCTACAGAAGTTATGAAAAATATTTGGCCCTTTATGCTACTCAACATTCTGGAGGGCGAGAATAAATGCTTTTAATTTAGTAATCGTAAGCTGTCTGTCGTTTTTGCTTTTTTGTTTGACTGCAACACTGTGGAGAGAGTCCCAAAAAGCCGAGGTCATATTGCTTTCATTGACTTCAAACACAACAAAAGGCAGGGAGGTCTTCGCAATCATCACGCCGACCGCATCTTTGGCATAAATCAAATAGTCCTTCTTTTCTTCCTTGGAAACAAGACGCAGATGATAATTCTCATAGTTTTCGAGTAGAAAGATAAGGTGCTGGAGATGAGCCGTGTATTCTTCCAGCGTATAATATAGTTCCTGATCGTGGATGATGAAGGAAGAGAAACCGATACGCAGTTCACCTTTTTTCATACGGACAGGATCCGGGAGAGCCGCAATTTCATAGTACTGATGTTGGAGAAGGTTTTTTTCAAAAGTTCTGGTCCGGCTTTTATGGTAGGACAGGATGTTTCTTTTTTCCGTGCTGCCGATCCGGGTCAAAATATGTTCGAAGGTTGCAGAAGGCATGGTTACCATGGAAAGTGATTCGGTTTTCAGGATTGTATCAGCTTCCGTGCTATCAAAATGGGTCAGTGCCAGTGAATACTTTTTCTGATATTCCTGTTGACTTCCCGGGGTATAGATGTTCATCAGCGGACGGCAGATGGACAGATAATCGTCGAATTCATCGGTCAGAGCGCTGACCGTTTTTTTATCTGTCACCAGAAAATTAGCGGCATTCGCTGTCTTGTTTTCTACAGAAGTTGAAGTTAAGGCGGCGGTCAGGGGGGCAATGAACAAAGTCCGACCGAAAATCCCATCCCGTTTTCTTGGGCAATAATAGGGTTCCACAGCTCCGGTCATATAGATGGGCATCCACTGAGTGATTGCCGAGAGCATTTCATCCAAATCCCTGCTGACCGTGTGGATGATTTTGATCCTATTTCCGGCTATAATCGCCTTTCTAAGCAATGCAGCCCATTTCTTTGCAAAGGAATAATCCCCAGTTAACCAGTCTATCCGCTCGTCACTGTATAAAAGAAGTGTTTGGGAAATCTTGCCGGACAGCAGCATGGTCAGAAATGTACTCACAGCTTCCCGTTTACCTTCCTCACCAAAGAAGACGGCACCATCCATCTTCAGCTCCATGGCAAGTTCTGGTTCCTCATTGCTTTCCGGTAGGGACAGATTTTTGAACTTGAAATTGGACAGTTCGTTTAAAAATTCGCTGACTGTTTCGGTGTCATTGCCGATTTCACCTGAAAGCCACTGATGGATCAGGGCTTTAAACTGCTCGATCTGAGATTCTGCCGTCGGCAGCATGTTGAGCTGTTCAAATACAGCAGTAATTTGATACGCTTTGGTACAGCGCTGCGCCAAATAGGAAGACATTGTCCTCAGGTAGTTGGCGTTGCGGGAAGGCTGGCGTTCTCCGCGCCGAAAACGGCTGATCAAAGACGCATCTACGGAGATATGCTGAGCCAGAGCGCTATTGCTTGTTTTCGTAATATTCATTAAAAAATCTAATTTTTCTGCAAAAGTCATAAAAATCCTCCTCAGGATTAATTATGTAGAAATTTTAAAGCAATAGCAAGAATTTTGTCATGCTCTTTGACAAAATTTTTATCCGGGCAAGGAGCGACAAACCAAGGATGGTGCAAATAGTCAAGAGCGGTTAGGGTACATGACGTAAGTCCGAAGTAAAAAAATACTGCCAATAGATAAAACTATCAACAGTATCTTATAGGTTGATTTACTCTTGTTTAGGGCTTACCTCAAAATCAAATTTCGGTCAGCACGGCTCCCTCAGAATCAATATCCAGGGTCAGGGCTGCAGAAGGCAAACCATTCTCCTGGAGTACGCTCTTCATCGTCATGGCTATCTGATCTTCTTTTCCATAGGGGCAAAAAGCAATCAAAGTCGGTCCTGAACCACTCAGAGCCGCACCGTACGCGCCAGCGCGAACAGCAGATTTTAAAGCTTCAGGCATACCGGAGATCAGAGAAGCCCGCTGATTTTGGTGAATCCTATCCTGAGTGGCAACCGCCAATAAATCGTATTCCTCATTAATAAACGCATCAACTAAAAGTCCAACGCGGGAAGCGTTAAAGATCACATCAGTCCTGGAAACAGAAGCAGGCAGTATCCCGCGCGCTTTTTCAGTTTCAACCAGAATATCCGGGATCACGACGACGGCTTTGAATTTTGGAGACTTTGCCAGCGTCCTCGGAATAAGCTTGTTTTCATCCATGACTGTCAGGGTGATCCCGCCGCAAAGAGCAGGCGAGACATTATCCGGATGGCCTTCGATTTCAGAAGCAATTTCAAGCAATTGAAGCCTGTTTAAGGGGTTTCCGGCTACCGCGTTTGCGATGATCAGCCCGCCAACGACGGCGGTGGAACTGCTTCCCAGTCCGCGGGCAGGCGGAACATGGCTTTCCAGGATGATTTTTAACGGCCTAGGCTGGAAACCAATTTTCTGCCACAGCCTGCAGGCTGTTTTCCATAAGAGGTTAGTTTCATCTGCAGGAATATTGCTCGTATAGGTGCCTTTAAGGATAATCTCCAGTGTTTCACTTTCTTCAGCCTGGATATAGTTATATAGCCTTAAAGCCAGTCCCATGCAGTCAAAACCTGGTCCGAGATTTGCTGAAGTTGCTGGTACTTTTACTTGGAACATCTTTTCCTCCATTTTTTCGACGATTATGCCATTGATTCGAATAAATTCTATAACAATTATTGAGGGAAGTAAACAGTCGGTACAACATTCTTAAATTCATTGCTCAAATAATTTTATTCGAACCTCAATACCCCATATTAGGTCTGGGTGCCACAAGTTCCAGCGTCAAGCGGAGCATGGATGCGGAGCGCGGCTGTTAGTGCCATGGAGGACGCTATCTGCCGCAAGCGGAATTGTGACACCCAGACCAGCCCTAAATATTTATGGGCTGCATATACTTGCTTATTTATTTGAAAAACGTTGTCCTAGCTTGGATAACTTACTTAGAATGTAAGTTGGAGCCGGTCAAATTCCATTCGTCTCCAACCGAATAACATTATAGATTTTATCCAGTTTGCTGTAGGAATTCAGGGACTGGATGGCCTGACGGAGTTGTCCTTCCCGGCAGGGGTGGGTCACCAGTGCGATTTCGGCGCTTTTATCCGGCCGCGGTTTCTGGATGATAGAATTAAAGCTGATGCCGGCTTCAGCAAAGAATAACGCCAATGTTGCAAAGACTTTCGGCTCGTCTTTCACTTTAAGCCGGATGTAATAAGCTGTTGTAAAATCATCCGTTGAGATAATCGGATAGTTGCGGTAACAGCCGCAATTTAGGAGTCCTTCGGATCCGGCGGACATATTGCGTATAATCTGGATAATGTCGGCTACAATGGAACTGCCTGTAGGTAAAGCTCCGGCGCCTTTTCCGTAAAACATGGTTTCTCCGACAGCATCACCGGTGACATAAATCGCGTTGTACACACCGCTGATATTGGCCAGCGGATGTTTTTTTGAAATCAGGGCGGGGTGTACCCTGACCTCGATCCCTTCTTCCTGATTTTTGGCAATGGCCAGCAACTTAATCACGCAGCCGAGTTCATCCGCGTAGTGAATGTCTTCCGGAGAAATGTTAGAAATCCCTTCGGCATAAACATCGTTAAACGTCACGCGCGTATTAAAAGCCAGGGAAGAAAGAATCGCAAGTTTGCGGGCAGCATCAAGCCCTTCTACGTCGGAGACCGGATCAGCCTCGGCATAGCCGAGCTCCTGGGCTTCTTTCAGGACATCAGCAAAATTGCGTCCCTGTTCGGTCATAGCAGATAAAATATAATTGGTCGTACCGTTAATGATTCCAAGCAGTGAGGAAATCTGGTTGGCGGTTAGGGATTGTCTTAAGGCAGCGATAATCGGGATGCCGCCAGCAACACTGGCTTCAAAATACAAATCCCGACCGTTCTTTTTCGCAGCTTCAAGTAGTTCTTCACCGTTTTGAGCTAAGAGGTCTTTATTGGCAGTCACTACATTTTTGCCGTTTGCCATTGCAGTCAGGATAAGCGTACGGGCTGGCTCAATACCGCCCATCACTTCGACAACAATGTCAATTTCAGGATCATCTGTGATCTCCCTAGGATCGTCTGTCAAAACAATGCCGTAGCAATCCGGCCGAGGTTTATGGATATCATGGACTAGAGCTTTTTTTATGGTTATATCAGCGTTGGTACGGGTACTGATGTCATACCGGTTATTTTTCAGTATGGCGGCTGTACCTGATCCGACAGTTCCAAAACCCAGTAAACCAATTACAATTTTCTTCATAATATTTCCTCCCTATCCCTTCTGAATGAACAAATGTTTCTGTACAGTGGACATTATATCAAGCTATCCTGGAATTGGCAAGGATATTTTTCGATCGGTTCAATGCAGATCAAAAGTACATTTAAAATATATTGACACAGTTAACTGTATCATATACACTTAGATAAAATAATTATATGTGCTATAACACAGTGTTAAAAAGATAATGATACTTCAGAAAGACGTAGAGTTTTTCTCATATACGAATATGCACATTTAGGAAGTGTAGCAATTAGACTCCCTGTTTTTTTTTATTAAGGTATATTTTACATGTTGATTGTGTTTCGTTACAATATAGATAGTGTTGAAATCAAAATTGAGTTTCGGAAAGGAGTATTCACATGATTATCTATTGCGATGGTAAATTTGTTGACAGCCAGGAGGCGAAAATCTCTGTATTCGATCATGGCTTTCTTTATGGAGACGGTGTATTTGAAGGGATCCGGGCCTATAATAGCCGGGTGTTCAAGTTAAAGGAACATATCGACAGACTGTATGACTCCGCTAATGCAATCCTGTTAAACGTTGAGGTAAGCCGTCGGGAAATGATGGATATCGTTGTGGAAACTGTAAGAAAAAACAGCCTTACAGATGCTTATATCCGCTTGATTATTTCCAGAGGGGTCGGAGATATGGGTTTAGACCCAAGGAAATGCCCTAAATCGGAAATTATTTGTATTGCCGGGAATATTTCATTGTATCCGCAGAGCATGTACGAAAATGGGATGGAGATCATTACGGCTGCCACCCGCCGGAACAGTTCGGATGCGTTAAGCCCGAGAATCAAATCCCTAAACTATTTGAACAACATTATGGCTAAGATTGAAGCCAACAGGGCAGGTCTGATGGAAGCATTGATGTTGAATCAGGAAGGGTATGTCAGTGAAGCCACCGGCGACAATATTTTTATTATCAAAGACGGAGTTATAACCACACCTCCAGTTTATGCCGGGATTTTAAAAGGTGTCACCCGTGATTCTGTCATCGATTTAGCCCGCCAGGAAGGGATCACCGTTCAAGAAGAGTTGTTTCATCTGATTGATGTCTACAGTGCTGATGAGTGCTTCCTGACCGGTACGGCGGCTGAGCTGATTCCGATTATTACGCTGGATTCCAGAAAGATAGGGGACGGTAAACCAGGACCCGTATTTAAAAAGCTGCTGGCTAAATTCCACGAATATGTCAAGACAGAGGGAGAGCCTATCTAGTAACTGTTCTTTAAATAACTAGACATTTAAACCTTCATAGCTGGGTCTGTGTGCCACAGTTCCAGCGTAAGCGGAGCATGGATGCGGAGCGCGGCAGATAGCGCCATGGAGGGCGCTATCTGCCGAGAGCGGAATGTGGCGCGCAGACAAGACCCAAATGATTATATTAATAGGTGGAAGACAAACAATAGATTAAAGACAAAAAAATTTCAGGAAAGGAAGCAATCCCATGAACAGTGATGCAGTAAAAATCGGAGTTGACAGGGCACCTCACCGGTCTCTATTTAAAGCTCTCGGACTTACCGACCGGGAAATCAAAAAACCCTTGATCGGTATCGTCAACTCATTTAATGAATTTGTGCCCGGGCATATGCATCTGCGTCAAATTGCCGAAGCAGTTAAAGCCGGAGTCAGAGAAAATGGCGGTACGCCGCTCGAATTTTCGACGATTGGTGTCTGTGACGGTATTGCCATGGGACACGTCGGGATGCATTTTTCGCTCGCGAGCAGGGAGCTGATTACCGACTCCATTGAGATTATGGCCAGAGCACATGCTGTCGATGCCCTGGTATTTATTCCAAGCTGTGATAAAATCGTCCCTGGAATGCTGATGGCTGCAATGCGGCTGAATCTGCCGGCCATCGTCGTGAGCGGCGGACCGATGCTGCCGGGTCGTCACGAGGGGAAAAATGTTGATTTTATTACCGTCTACGAAGGCGTCGGCAAAGTCTATAGCGGCCAGGAAAGCCAGGAATGGCTTCAGGGCCTCGAACAAAATGCGTGCCCGACCTGTGGTTCCTGTGCCGGAATGTTTACGGCAAACTCCATGAACTGCCTGACAGAGGTCATAGGCATGGCGCTGCCCGGCAATGGTACAATACCGGCTGTTTATTCCGAGAGAATACGCTTGGCCAAAGAAACCGGTTATCAGGTTATGAATCTGCTGCGGGATAATATCCGGCCGCGTGATATCGTAACGAGCACTTCAATCAGGAACGGCGTTGCCGCTGATATGGCGTTAGGGTGTTCAACCAATACCATTCTTCATCTGCCTGCGATCGCATTTGAAGGAGAAATCGAATTTGACCTGGCCGAGATCAATGCAATCAGTGATCGGACCCCTCAGATCTGTAAACTGAGTCCGGCGGTGAACGGGCATTATCTCGTCGAAGTCAATGAAGCAGGCGGGATCAGTGCCGTTTTAAAGAGCTTGTTGGATGCCGGTTTGATCGATGGTTCCGGCATGACGGTTTCCGGCACTACCATGGCGGAAAGGCTAAGCAGCGCGGCTGTCAAAAATCCGAGTGTCATCCGGCCGCTGATTGATCCGTATTCCGCCAAAGGCGGACTTTGTGTCCTGTTTGGCAACCTGGCACCGGAAGGAGCCGTGATTAAAGTAGGAGCTCTGGCGAACAGGGATATTGTCTTCGAGGGCGCGGCCAAGGTTTACGACGGAGAAGACCTGGCAGCCGAAGCGATTCGCAGCGGCGTGATTAAAGAGGGCGATGTCGTGATTATCCGCTATGAAGGACCGAAAGGCGGACCGGGTATGCGAGAGATGCTCGGGCCAACCGCAACGCTGGCGGGGATGGGGCTTGATTCTTCTGTGGCGCTGCTCACCGACGGACGTTTTTCCGGAGGCAGCCGCGGACTTTCGATCGGGCATATTTCTCCTGAAGCAGCGCTCGGCGGGGAGATTGCGTTTGTCGGAAACGGCGATATGATTCGGATTGATTTAGAAAAACGGACCATCGACTGGCTTCTGCCCGAATCTGAAAAAGTAGAAAGAAGAAACAGCTTTAACCCGGAGAAAGGGTTGGAGAAAGTGTATAAAGTAGCAGGCCGGACAGGATATCTGGGACGTTACGTCCAATTTGCCCAGTCGGCCAATAAAGGAGCAGCTTTCCGGACACTTAAGGAGGAATGAATAGATGGATAGGTCCAAAGAAGACGCCTTAATAGCCAGAGACCCTGAAATTACCTGGGAAGACGAAGAAAGTCTTGCTTTGGATAATTATAATGGTGCCAAAGCGCTGCTCGATGTACTGGACCAGGAAGGGGTAGAGCTGATATTCGGGTATCCCGGCGGATCTTTGCTCGCACTGTATGATGCGCTTCTGGACAGCTCGATCCGTCATATCCTGCCGAGACATGAGCAGAGTGCTGTTCATGCCGCTGATGCCTACGCGCGGGTCAGCGGCAAGGTTGGTGTCTGTCTGGCCACCTCAGGTCCGGGAGCCGCCAATATGGTTACAGGAATTGCGAATGCGTATATGGATTCCATTCCGCTTGTGATTTTAACCGGTCAGGTATCGACCCATCTGTTGGGGACGGATTCTTTTCAGGAAGTTGACATTACGGGAATTACGATGCCGATCACGAAGCATTCCTATCTGGTCAAGGATGCGAGAGACATTCCGCGTATCGTGAAAGAAGCGTTTTACATTGCCAGTACAGGACGTCCGGGTCCGGTCCTGATCGATCTGCCGAAGAATATTATGGCAGCAGAGGTCACTGAGCCTTATTCGTCCAAAGTTACGCTCAAAAGCTATAAATTCTTTACTAAAGGAAACTCCGGTCAGATTTCTGAAGCAGCTAAAGCGCTGGCCCAAAGCAAGAAACCGATTGTTTATACCGGGGGAGGCGTCATAACCTCCGGCGCCGGTAAGATTCTTCAGGAAGTGCTCCAAAAAGCCAATCTTCCTGTGGTCACAACGCTGATGGGCATTGGCAGTGTCCCGTCCAAGCATCCGAATCATTTAGGGATGGTCGGAATGCATGGGACCATTACTGCAAATCTCGCCGTCGATGAGTGCGATTTACTGATTGCGATCGGTGTCCGCTTTGACGACAGGGTCACGAGCGGGCTGAAGCACCGTTTTGCCACGAAAGCGAAAGTCATTCATATTGACATAGATCCTGCCGAGATCGGCAAAGTCATCCGAGCACATATCCCGATTGTTGGAGATGCCAGACTTGTCCTGGAAGAGTTTGTTACCAAAATCAATCCGCCGGTCATTCAGGATTGGTGGAAGGAACTCAGGAACTGGCAAAAGGAATACCCGCTAAGCTATGAGCAGGACGGCCGCCTCAATCCGCAGACGATTTTGGAAGCAATGGGAAAAATCAGCGGGGAAGAAGCGGTTGTGGTGACGGATGTCGGCCAGCACCAGATGTGGGCGGCCCAATTCTGTCCGATTAATCAAGAAAGACATTTTATTACTAGTGCCGGTCTGGGCACGATGGGATTTGGTCTTCCGGCTGCAATCGGCGCCCAGTTTGCCAAACCTGAAAGTTTGGTCTTTCTGGTTACCGGAGACGGTTCTTTACAAATGAGTATCCATGAGCTCGCCACCGCGGTCCAATATCACCTTCCCATAAAAATAGTCCTGATGAATAATGGGGTTTTAGGCATGGTCAGGCAGATGCAAAAAATGCTCTTTAACGAGCGTTTCAGCCAGATCCAGCTGGATGCCAATCCCGATTTTGTGAAACTTGCTGACGCCTATGGGATCAAAGGGCGCAGAGTCGAGCAGGCCGACCAGGTTGAGGATGCCTTGAAGGAAGCTGTCGCAACGCCCGGACCATTTTTGCTGGATTTCACGATCTCACCGGATGAAGTTGTACTTCCTTTTGTCCCTGCCGGTCAGGGAATAACAGAGATACTGGAGGGGAAGGAATAATGCTGCATACACTCGCTGTAATGGTTGAAAATGATCCGGGGGTTCTGGCAAGGGTATCAAGCCTGTTTTCCCGGAGGGGCTACAATATCTATAGTCTGACGGTATGTCAGACTGAAAATCCTGACCTTTCCATGATGACGATTGTAGTCGAGGGTGACAGCCAGGTCATTGAACAGGTCACTAAACAGCTGCATAAACTGGTTGTCGTCCATAAAGTGACCAATCTGAGCCAGGAGTCGGTGGTAAACAGGGAATTGGCCCTAATTCGGGTAAAGGTTAAATCGGACACCCGGCTCGAAGTACTCCAGACGGTGGACATTTTCAGAGGCAGAGTCGTCGATATGGGCAAAAATAATCTAACTATTGAGCTAACCGGTGATGAAGAAAAGATTGATGCGTTTGTCAGAACGATGAGATCTTACGGTATTCTCGAACTTGTCAGAACCGGTAAAATCGCGATTGCCCGGTCCGATAATTAAAATTAAAAAATAATGAATAAGGAGAGTAAATAAAATGGCTAAAATGTATTATGATCAAGATGCTGATTTGGGACTGCTGAAAGGAAAGACGATTGCGGTAATGGGTTGGGGAAGTCAGGGTCATGCCCAATCCCAAAACCTTAGAGATTCCGGTTTGAATGTTATCGTGGGCTTGCGCAAAAACAGCGCAAGGTGGAAAGAAGCCGAAGAAGCCGGCTTGACTGTGATGACGGTTGCTGAAGCAGCAGCCAAAGCAGACCTGATTCAAATCCTGCTGCCGGATGAGACCCAGAGCAGGATCTACCGGGAAGAGATCGAGCCGTCGCTTACCGCTGGCAAAGTACTTTGCTTTTCACACGGCTTTAACATTCACTTTGGTCAGATCGTGCCGCCGGCTGATGTCGACGTAATCATGGTTGCTCCGAAGAGCCCGGGACACCTTGTCCGCCGAACCTATACCGAAGGTGCAGGAACACCGGGACTTATCGCCGTCTATCAGGATGCTACCGGCAATGCCAAGCAGATCGGTCTTGCGTACGCTAAGGGAATTGGCTGTACCCGCACCGGTTTGATCGAAACGACATTTGAAGAAGAGACTGAAACGGACTTGTTCGGTGAGCAGGCCGTGCTTTGCGGCGGTGCGTCCGAATTGGTCCGCGCCGGTTTTGATACCCTTGTCGAAGCCGGTTATCAGCCGGAGATCGCCTACTTTGAGTGTCTGCATGAACTGAAATTAATTGTCGACCTGATGTATGAAGGCGGAATCAGCCGGATGCGCTACTCCGTATCCGATACTGCCCAGTACGGGGACCTGATGGTAGGTAGACGGATCATTACGGAAGAAACCCGCAAGGAAATGAAGAAAGTACTTTCTGAAATCCAAAACGGAGAGTTTGCCCGCAAATGGCTTTCCGAAAACCAGGTTGGCCGTCCCGTATTCAATGCCATGACCCGCAGGGATGCCGAACATAAGATTGAAAAAGTCGGTCAAGAGCTTCGTTCCATGATGCCGTGGCTGAAGAAAAAATAAAGCCTGCCGAATCCCTATTTTGACTATTTGAGTAGGTTCGCAGGTACAATAATATATTCGGGTAGGTCTGCGGGCCACAATACCGCTTTCGGCAAATTGAGCCCTCCATGGCTCAAATAGCCGCGCTGCGCAATCCATGCTTCGCTTGTCGCGGAACTGTGGCCCACAGACTGATCCTAAGTATGATACAGCAGTTTTTATAAGCTAACTTTTTCCAGAATATAGCATTTAGATGTTTGGTTTTTTAAAAGAATCTGTGTTCTAGAATGTTATACTTGCATGTCGATTCCAACAATGTATTTTTCAGAATAATATAACTAAAATATACTCCAAAGATTAGTCTCCGTAATATATAGCCAGCGTAAGCGGAGCAAGGAGTGCGCAGCGCGGCTTTTTGAGCCAGGAGGGCTCAATTGCCGTAAGCGGCTATATATTACGGAGACCTACCCGGATAATCATAAGAACGAATCTTAGAAACGAATTTACTGGATATCATAAAGTCGCAGGGGGTGGATAGGGTGAGACGGATTGAATTTTTTGATACGACGTTAAGGGACGGGGAACAATCTCCCGGCGTTGCGCTGAATATGGAAGAGAAGCTACAGATTGCCCGTCAGCTAGAAAAACTGGGTGTGGATGTTATTGAAGCTGGTTTTCCGATCACTTCTCTGGGTGATTTTCAGGCCGTATCCCTGATCGCTGAAAAAATCAGAAATACGACCATTGCTGCGCTTGCCAGGGCAGAAGCCAAGGATATTGAAAGGGCCTGGGAGGCGATCCATATTGCGGAAAGCCCACGAATCCATACATTTATTGCGACATCTCCGATTCATATGCAGTACAAACTTAGAAAAACACCAGATGAGGTGTTGGAACGCGCTGTCTATGGGGTCAAGCTGGCAAAATCCAAAGTTAGTGATGTAGAATTCAGTGCTGAAGATGCTTCGCGCAGCGATATAGATTTTTTGGCCAAAGTATTCTCGCTGGTCATTAAAGAGGGCGCAACTGTAATCAATATTCCGGATACTGTCGGGTATGCGATGCCCGCAGAATTTGCTCAGTTTGTCAAAGCGATCATGGACAAAACCGATGGTATTGAAAAAGTCAAAGTAAGCGTCCACTGCCATAATGATCTCGGACTGGCCGTCGCGAATTCCCTGGCCGCAGTTAAGGCAGGCATTCATCAGATTGAATGTGCGGTCAACGGCCTCGGAGAACGGGCCGGGAATGCTGCGCTGGAAGAATTGGCCATGGCGCTGCATACCCGGAAAGACCTTTATGAGGTCGAGACAGGTATCGTCACCCGGGAGATTTCCCGGACCAGCAGTCTGGTCAGCAGACTGTCCGGTATGAGGGTCCAGCCCAATAAAGCGATCGTAGGTAAAAACGCTTTTGCGCACGAATCAGGCATTCATCAGGACGGAGTCCTCAAAGAACGCAGTACGTATGAAATTATGTCCCCGGATGCCATCGGACTCGATATGAATACGATTGTCCTTGGTAAACATTCCGGGAGGCATGCGGTTAAACAGTCTCTGGACGACCTGAGCATAGAAGTCAGTGAAGAACGCTTCGAGAAGCTTTTTGAAGACTTTAAAACGCTTGCTGAAAAGAAAAAGATTATCACGGAAGCTGATCTTTATGCGCTTGCTGAAACGCAGGAGGCAGAGGAAACGCTGGCCTTAAATTACTGGCAGATTCTAAGCGGCAATAACCTGAAGCCTACAGCAACGATTGGCTTAGAGCTGAAAGATGGGAAAGAGCATCACGATGAGCTGGTGAAAGCGGCTTATGGTGACGGTCCTGTAGCGGCTGCCTATAAGGCAATCGACAAAATTGTTGGGATTGAAGGAAAGCTGCAGAATTTCTCGTTACAGGCGATTGACGTCGGCGAAGATTCTCAGGGTGAAGTGACCGTAACGGTTTCGTTCGGTGATCACACTGTTGCCGGACGGGGTGTCAGTCCGGATATTATTGAGGCCAGCGTCAAAGCGTATGTCCAGGCTGTCAACAGGGCACTCAGCAAAGGCTGGATCAGCCTGAAGCAAAGATAATATCTAATATCAACCCATTATCTTATCTCGCAGGTACTGAATGTTCGCGCAGATGAGATAATATCATATGAACAGGAGCATAGGCAAAAGGAGGTTATTGCCCATGGGTATGACGATAAGCGAAAAAATTCTGGCAGCCCATGCCGGAGTAGATAAAGTTGTTCCCGGAGAAATCATCAATGCCAAATTGGATATAGTCTTATCTAATGACGTTACGGCTCCGGTGGCGATCAAGGAGTTTGAAAAGTTAGAAATTGAAAAGGTATTTGACAAGGAAAAAGTAGCATTGGTACCCGACCATTTCACCCCAAACAAGGATATTGCTTCGGCGGAACAATGCAAAACTGTCAGGGAATTTGCTCGGAAACATGAGATTAAACATTACTGGGATACCGGAAGAGTCGGCATTGAACACTGTCTGCTCCCAGAACAGGGTGTGGTTCTACCCGGTGACCTGATTATCGGTGCCGACTCCCACACCTGCACGTACGGCGCACTCGGCGCTTTTGCAACCGGTGTCGGCAGTACCGATTGCGCGGCTGGGATGGCCACAGGTGAGGCTTGGTTCAGAGTCCCCGAAACTTTAAAATTTGTTTTTCACGGTACGAAGTTTCAGCCCTATGTCGGCGGCAAGGATTTGATTCTGTATATCATCGGCAAAATCGGCGTTGACGGTGCCCGCTATAAAGCGATGGAATTTGCCGGAAACGGCATCAAAGCACTCTCTATGGACAACAGGCTGACGATGTGCAATATGGCAATCGAGGCCGGCGGCAAAGCGGGGATCATTGAACCGGACGAGATTACGCTGGAGTACGTCAAAGCCAGGGCAAAAAGGGATTATAAAGTCTATCATAGCGACCCGGATGCCGTATACGAGAAAGTCTACGAATTTAATACAGAAGATATTCCGCTGCAAATCGCTTTCCCGCATCTCCCGGAAAACACCAAATCCGTAGATGAAGCGCGCGGCATAAAAATAGATCAGGTTGTCATCGGCTCGTGCACGAACGGACGTCTTGAGGATCTCGAAATCACGGCTAAGATTCTGAAAGGGAAGAAGATCCATCCGGATATCCGCTGCCTGATTTTCCCGGGCACCCAGGATATTCTGCTTGAAGCGATGAGCCGCGGCTGGATTCAGACCATGATTGAAGCCGGAGCAGCAGTCAGTACGCCAACCTGCGGGCCATGTCTGGGCGGCCATATGGGAATTCTGGCCAAAGGTGAGCGGGCACTGTCCACCACGAACAGGAACTTTGTAGGCCGGATGGGCCATCCTGAAAGCGAAGTATACCTGTGCAATCCGGCAGTCGCTGCGGCTTCAGCCATATGCGGAAAAATCGTTCATCCGAGGGAGGTCGTTGACAATGGGTAAAGCTTGGAAATTTGGTAATGATATCGATACGGATGTCATCATCCCGGCGCGCTATCTGAACCGCTTTGAACCGGAACATCTCGCCGCCCATTGTATGGAAGATGCGGATGCTTCTTTTGCGGCCAACGTGCAACCCGGAGATACTATGATCGGCGGCAAAAACTTCGGCTGCGGATCTTCCAGGGAACATGCTCCGCTGGCGATTAAAGCGGCCGGTGTCAAGGCAGTCATCGCAGAATCCTATGCACGGATATTTTACCGGAATGCGCTGAACATCGGGATGCCGATTTTGGAGTGTCCGGAAGCTGTCAAAGGCATTGAGTCCGGTGACGAGATTGAGGTCGATCTTCAGAATAGCACGATCCAAAACGTCAGCAAGGGAACAAGTTTTCAGGCCACTCCTTTTCCACCGTTTATGCAGGAATTGATTAAAGCCGGTGGGCTGGTTCCGTACGTAAAGGAGAAAAGAAAGAATGCCTAAAATTGCCGTATTACCCGGTGACGGGATTGGAAAAGAGATCATCCCTGAAGCGCTGAAAGTGCTTCAGGCAGTATTAAAAGACTGCCCGGTCAAGTTCGAATTCGACAGTTATCTGATCGGCGGAGCCGCAATTGATGAAGTCGGCAAAGCACTGCCTGCCGAAACACTGGATGCTTGTAAGAAGGCTGATGCAGTACTTTTGGGTGCGATCGGCGGACCCAAATGGGATACGCTACCGGCTAAGGAAAGACCTGAGCTTGGTGCGCTTTTGCCGATCAGAAAAGAACTCGGTCTCTTCGCGAATATCCGTCCAGTCAAAATGATTCCTTCGCTCATTTCAGCTTCCACCTTACGGGAAGAAGTCGTCAGAAATGTGGATATGGTTGTGATTCGCGAACTGACCGGCGGGATCTACTTCGGTGAAAAGGGAAGAAATGAGAATCCCAGGGCAGCCTATGACATCCTTCTCTACAATGAGGAAGAAGTCCGCCGGATCATTGAGCTTGGTTTTGAAACTGCCAGAGGCAGACGGAAAAAGCTCTGCTCGGTCGATAAGGCCAATGTGCTCGAGTCGTCTCGTTTCTGGCGGGAGATTGCTGAAGATGTTGCAAAAAAATATCCGAATGTCGAACTGACGCATATGTATGTTGACAATGCCGCCATGCAGCTAGTGCGTTATCCGGAACAGTTCGACGTGATCGTCACAGAGAATATGTTTGGAGATATCCTGACCGACCTGGCTTCGATGCTCGGCGGCTCGATCGGCATGCTCGCTTCAGCCAGCCTGAACGGTAAGAAAGGACTGTATGAGCCTGCTCACGGTTCCGCACCGGACATTGCTGGTCAAAACAAGGCAAATCCACTGGCGACGATCCTTTCGGCGGCGATGATGCTATGCTATACGTTTGACTTGAACGAAGAAGCCGGTAGAATAGAGAATGCTGTGACCAAAGTTCTGGATCAGGGCTACAGGACAGCCGACCTGGCCAAACCTGGAGATAAGGTGCTCGGGACAAAAGAAATGGGAGACGCAGTGGTGGCTGCGCTGTAAGGTTTAACAGTGTTTAAGAATAAGGCCGCTATGATTGTTGAAATCATTGCGGTCTTTGATTTTTTTTGTGTCATCCGTGACAAAGGATGGTGTAATTTGAAAATTTCAAAGCAAATAAGGCTCTATAATATAATGTTGACAACATAATCATTTTATAATACCATGCATATAGTGTATATACACTATACGAGGTGATTTCCTATATGAAAAACAATGAAAAGAAGCCGTCAATCTGTAATTGTCTGAATTTACGTAGGGCTGCTTCGGCAATTACAAAAATATATGATGAAAAGCTGGCCCCAAGCGGATTGACAGTCAGCCAGTATTCAATTTTGAAGCATCTAAAGTTTTTTGGTCCCATTAGTGTCAGTGACCTGGCTATAAAAATCAGGTTGGACAGGACGACTTTAGTCCGTAACTTTAAACCTCTGGAAGCTGCATTCTTAATTATTGATGTTTCTCAAAAAGGCGCCCGGAACCGTCAGCTTCAATTAACCCAAAAAGGGATTGAGAAATACATTGAGGCGGAATACCTGTGGAACGATGCGCAGAATTTCATTAAACAGGAACTCGGAAAAGAAAATATTGAAAAATTAACATCTCTCCTTTCCGTGATTGAGAGGTTGGGATCTTAATTTGCCTTATCCGTGTATATACACATACACTATGTCATATAAAGGAGAGCAAAATCATGCATGTAGAGAATTTGATTCAGGATAAGGCTTATGAATTCGGTTATGAAAAGTGTGGGATTGTCCGTATTCAGGATTTAGAAGGTTATGATAAATGTCTAAGGGAACGTATCGATAAAGTCCCCGTCTCAAAGATGTTCTATCGGAGCCAAAGCCGTTTGACGGATCTGCAAGAGCGGTACCCCTGGGCAAAATCTGTTATCGTCGCTGTTTCTCATTTTGGACATTATAAAGCACCTGGGGAGTTAAAAGGGCATATCGCTAAACACTATCTATTTGACGGACGTGTCAATACGGAATCTAAGGAATTCAAGAGAAGCGTTGCGATGGAACAATTTCTGCAGGACCTGGGACTCAAAACAGCCTCAAACCGGAATTTTGGCATCGTTGGATTGCGCTGGGCGGCCATGAAGGCCGGGCTTGGAATCATACGCAAAAATAATTTCTTTTATACGGAATCCGGTTCCTGGGTGGAACTAGAAGCGTGGATTACCGACAGGGATATGGAATTGGTTGAATCAACTAATTTACCGATTTGTCCTGAAGGCTGCTCCAATTGTATCAAAGCCTGCCCTACCTGCTCTCTTTCATCGCCTTATACAATGAATCCGCTCAGCTGTGTCTCCTTTCTCACCACTTTTGGCGGCCGTGATTTGGCAAACGATCCTCTTGGCAAGAGTTTTGGAACCTGGATCTACGGGTGCGATGCCTGTCAGGACGCATGCCCGATGAACAGCGGCAAATGGACGGAGAAGGATGAATTTCCCGGTGTTTTAGAAATATCGCTTTGTCTTACACCAGAAAACATAATGAAAATGGAAGAAGAATTTTATAAGCATAACATACAGCCAAAATTCTTTTACCTTTCTCCGGATGAATTATGGAAATGGAAAGTAAACGTATTGAATTTCATGCGGAATAATTATCAGGAAAGCTACAAGCAATATATCTTGGAGGCATGCAATAATGAAAATGAAAAGATTCGCGATATAGCACAGACGATTTACAAAGATGTCTTCAACAGATAATCAATTACAGTAAAGCAAGGGATCATCATTTTTTATCAAGCATAGGTAAAAGAGTCTTCCAGAATTATTTTGGGAGGCTCTTTTTCTAATATACAATTGCAAGTTTTGCTGAGACCAAAAGGGGTTAATTTGTTCTCAATTTTTTGGCTAATAATTTAAAAATTTAAAAAAGATTAAAATCTTTTCCACGTGATAAGAAATGCGGACTTTTCTTTTGATATATTTACTTGTATAGACAGCGGATTGGAAGCTATCATTCCAGGCTAAAAAACTGTCAACGCAACGGTATCAAAGAAAAATTTTAAGGAGGATGATTGAAAGTGGTGGATTTGAAAGTCCTGACTCAAGCGATGTCCGATTTGGACGAAGACGTGTTAAACAAGGCGATTGATGAAGTACTAAGCAAAGAAAACAATGCAGCAGAAGTTCAAGAAGTTGTTAAAGCCTGTCAGCAAGGTATGACGCTCGTAGGTGAGCGTTATGATTCGGGCGAATATTTTATCGGGGACCTGGTCTTTGCCGGGGAAGTGTTACAAAGCGTAATGGACAAGCTCAAACCGGCTTTAAGTGCAGGGTCCTCAGCAAAAGGCGGAAAAATTGTCCTGGCTACCGTTTTCGGAGATCTTCATGACATAGGTAAAAATATTTTTAGATCCATGGTTGAGGCCGCAGGTTTCGAGGTGATTGACCTGGGGATTAATGTTCCGGTTAGCCAGATCGTGGACAAGGTAAAAGAGGTTAACCCTGATATTGTCGGATTAAGCGGTGTACTGACCTTGGCGCTGGACAGCATGAAAGAAACAGTTGACGGTCTTGCTGAAGCAGGCCTTAGAAATTCAGTCAAGGTAATTATCGGCGGAGTACCGGTTAATGAGGTTGTTTGTAAAAGCATAGGAGCCGATGGTTTCTCGACTAACGCTGCTGAAGGCGTAAAAATATGCCAGAGATGGGTGGGTTGATCAATGAGTGAAGTTGTGAATCTATATCAAGAGCGTCTGGACCGGGTTTATAAAACCTTGAGGCTGGAACAAGCAGACCGCGTTCCGGTGTTAGGCACTTATGGTACCTGGAGTGCCTATTATGCAGGATATACCGATTCTGAAACCAATTGGGACACAGATAAATGCGGGAAAGCAATGATGAAAGTGGCGAATGATATTCCGTTGGATATGCTTCATCAGCCCTTTTCCAGACCTGGCGGCGTGTATCAGGCGTTGGGGAGCAGTTCATTCCATTATTTAAGTGACAGCAATATCGTTCAGTATTCCGATGAGGGTGCGAAAATAATGAAAGATGATGAATATTCCGAATTTACTAAAAATCCATTCAGGTTTTTGGTAGAAAAGGTTTTGCCGCGAAAATATGCCGAACTGGCCAAAGACTCCCCGATGAAGGATTTGGCATTTGCCAAAGGCGCCATGAAGTTCGGAATGTTTGGCGCCCAGAAGGGAGCCATTAAGGGTTCGCTTGCCGCACAAGGAATGCCTGTGTTATTTGACGGTATTATTTTACACCCGATGGATTGGATTGCCGATTTCTTCCGGGGCATTAAAAACACATTTATGGATATCCGCCGTCGTCCGGTTGAGCTCGCTGAAGCCATCCAAGCGTTTACACCGTTGGTCATCAGACTCGGTATGGGTCAGGTACACATGGGACCGCCGAGTCCAAATCCCAAAGTTCTTCTTATGCCGCTGCATTTACCTACGATGCTCAAAACAGCGGATTTTGACAAGTATTACTGGCCGTCATTTAAAATGATTATGGAATTCTTCGTTGCCCATAATGTCTATGTCATACCGTTCTACGAAGGGGATTGGTCACGTTATTATAATCATCTTCAAGAACTGCCTGCCAAGAAAACAATGGGCTGGTTCGAACATGGCGATCCCAAAGAGCTTAAGGATAAACTCAAAGATACCATGTGTCTTATCGGAGTTTTCCCGGCGACTTTACTGCAGTATGGCACCAAGGAAGAGTGTATTGCCAAAGCGAAAGAATTATTGGATGATCTGGCGCCTGGCGGAGGATACATTTTTGGTACTGATAAAGAACTTATTGCGCCTCAGGATGCGAAAGCAGAAAATGTTATCGCCGTAAACAAGTTTGTCATGGAGTATGGTATTTATAAATAGGAGGTACCTCGCGATGGAAGAAAAGTTATTGATTTCTTGGAGTGATATCGTTAAGGAGCATCCGGAGCTCGCAGATAAAGATCCAGCAATGGGCATGAATTGGGATATCGGGCAGGAAATGATTTTTGCCTATGTCACTTTCCTGGCGCTTTTTTAAAACGAAGAAAATATATTACCACCCGGGAAATAGGAACAAGAATATCATATGAAGCAAAGGCTTAAAGCCAGGAGAATATCCTGGCTTTTTTATCCGGCCTTTTAGGTTATATTTTTGAACAGATCACGCGCCCCTAATTTTCATTTGTTTTTTTACTGATAATAATTTTGAAAATTTAAAATATATAAATTACCCCCTTAGTAAGCGCTAAGATTTTTTAAATTTTACCTATGATATATTAACTTGTATAGACAGCAAATTTTATTATCATAGACTAAAAAAATAGCTGTAAAAAACTTAAGGAGGATGGTTTGAAGTGGTAGATTCGAAAGTCCTGATTCAAGCGATGTCCGATTTGGACGAAGACGTGTTAAACAAGGCGATTGATGAAGTACTAAGCAAAGATGACAATGCCGCAGAAGTCCAAGAAATTGTTAAAGCCTGTCAGCAAGGTATGACGCTCGTAGGCGAGCGCTATGATTCAGGCGAGTACTTTATTGGGGATTTAGTCTTCGCCGGGGAAGTGCTGCAAAACGTCATGGACAAGCTCAAACCAGCTTTAGGCACAGGGTCCTCAGCAAAAGGCGGAAAAGTCGTCCTGGCTACTGTCTTCGGAGACCTTCATGATATCGGTAAAAATATTTTCAGGTCCATGGTAGAAGCCGCGGGTTTCGAAGTGATCGACCTGGGGATCAATGTTCCGGTTAACCAGATCGTGGACAAGGTAAAAGAGGTAAACCCGGATATTGTCGGATTAAGCGGCGTACTGACTTTGGCGCTGGACAGCATGAAAGAAACAGTTCACGGTCTTGCTGAAGCAGGCCTTAGAAATTCAGTCAAGGTGATTATCGGTGGCGTACCGGTTAATGAGGTTGTTTGTAAAAGCATAGGAGCCGATGGTTTCTCCACAAACGCAGCTGAAGGTGTCAAAATATGCCAGAGATGGGTGGGTTGAGCAATGAGTGAAGTTGCGAATCTGTATCAAGAACGTTTAGACCGAGTATTCAAAGCCTTTAATCTGGAGCAGCCGGACCGTGTACCGGTACTGGGTACTTATGGGTCTTGGTGCGCCGAGTTTGCAGGGTATACGGATGCAGAAACCAACTGGGATATAGAAAAAGGCGGCAAAGCCATGATGAAAGTAGCCAGCGAAATCCCGCTGGACATGGTTCATAACTACTTTGGCAGGCCTGGCGGCGTTTATCAGGCGTTGGGGAGCAAGGCATTTCATTATCTGAGTGACAGTACTGTCGCTCAGTATTCGGATGAGCATGCCCAAATCATGACAGCTGATGAATATCCGGAGTTTGCCAAAGATCCGTTCAGGTTTTTAGTAGAAAAGATCTTGCCGCGGAAATATGCCGAACTGGCCAAACCTTCACCGATAAAAGACTTAGCATTTGCCAAAGGCGCTATGAAATTCGGCATGTTTGGGGCACAATCTGGGGGTATTGTAGGCGCGCTTGCCACGCAATACGGAATGCCTATGCTATTTGACGGTGTTATTTTACACCCGATGGATTGGATTGCTGATTTCTTCCGGGGCATTAAAAATGCCTTCATGGATATCCGCCGTTGTCCCAATGACTTTTTGGCGGCTATTGAGGCATTTACGCCGTTGATTATCAGGCTTGGTATGGGTCAGGCTCTTATGACGCCGCCGAGGCAATATCCGAAGGTTCTGGAATTACCGATTCATTTGCCCACAATGTTGAAAACTTCTGATTTTGATAAGTTCTTCTGGCCGGCGTTTAAAACGATTATGGAGTTTTTTGCTTCCCAGAACATCAATGTCGTACCAATTTATGAAGGCGATTGGTCTCGTTATTACGATCACCTACAAGAGCTGCCTGCCAAGAAATCCATGGGTTGGTTTGAATACGGCGATCCGAAAGTAATCAAAGAGAAACTCAAGGATATCATGTGTATTTCCGGGCTTTATCCTGCGACCTTGCTGCAATTTGGCACGAAGGAAGAATGTATCGCCAAGGCCAAAGAATTAGTGGATATTCTGGCCCCGGGCGGCGGATATGTATTTGGTACGGATAAGGAACTGATTACAGGTAAAGCGGAAAACATCATCGCCGTAAACAAGTTTGTCATGGAGTATGGTGTTTATAAATAGGAGGTGCTTCACGATGGAAGAACAATTGTTGATTTCTTGGAGTGATATCGTTAAAGAGCATCCGGAACTCGCAGATAAAGATCCTGCGATGGCTATGAGCTGGGATATTGGACAGGAAATGATCTTTGCCTATGTAACTTTCCTGGCGCTCTTTTAAAACAAAGGAATAAGGAACTAAATATAAATTAAGCAAAAGTAAGTAAGACAACCGGGTTTGGTCCCGGTTGTCTTTTGTTCACTTTGCATAATTGAGGAGTAAAGTGAAAGAGAAATTCCAATTTACTCTGAGAATGTCTCAAGAAATTTTTTGGTTACCTTAGACAAATATCTGTCCTTTACCCATACCACTGCAGGTTCCTTTTCAAGGAAAGATTCCTTAATATGTAGAATTTTTATCTTGTCATAAAAAACAGGGTTGATGCTGAATTTGGGGACTAAGGTCAACCCAACTCCCAAAGTAACCAAAGTCAGCAGTGTAGAAATATCAGGGCAATCGAATATTACATCAGGCATTAAGCCGTACGCATTAAACTTTTCGAGGATTTCCTCATATAAACCTCTTCCCTCAATTCTTCTCAATAGAAGGAGAGGATAGGTAACAATATCTTGTAAGCTTATAGTATCCTCAGGAAAAAACATGTTCCAGTCTGATGGTATTACAACCACAAACGGCTCTTTGGGCAAACGTAGGGCCTTAATTTCTTTGGATTTAACGGGAAGTAATAGCAAAGCAACTTCAATTGATCTTTTCTCCAACATTTCTTCAAGAAAACGCGAATCGCCCAGCAATAATTTAAAATAAAGTTTTGGATATTGATCCTGAAGGAGCTTAATTCGGCCAGGCAGTAAGGAAACGCAAGTTGACGACGCGCCAATGAGTAGCGTTCCTCGAATTCCATCTCTGAATTCTTTGACTTCTTTTTTAGTATCTTCCATTAAATTCATCAATTCTACTGCGCGTTGATACAACAATATTCCAGCCTCAGTCATTTCCCAACGTTTGGAGTCTCTGATAATTAACGTCGTTCCCAGCTCATCTTCGAGCTGCTTGAGTTGTTGGCTCAGAGGGGGCTGGGCCATATTCAAAGCCTTTGCTGCCAGTGTAATCTGTCCTTTTTCAACAATTGTCCGAAAGTAACGTAATTGACGTATATCCATGAGTACCCCTTTCTTGATTCGATACAAAAATCATATGCATATATCACTATATATATATTATACATATCAATGGTTTCCTGATAAACTAATTTTTAGAAAATACAAAAAATTATAGAAATGGTTCAAGAGGACAAATATCTTTGAGCCAAATAAATCAAGTATGAGAGGAGTTTATTTATGACGGAACAAACAGAAAAAGGATGGCAAAGCTACCATACGGTATGGGCAATGTTGTTTATTGGCTGGGTCGTATCATATGCTGATCGCGCATGTACTGGTCCGGTGGTGAGCTGGATGATTGCCAATAAGGTGGGTTTTTTGAGCGCTGCTGCAAACCCGTATGCCCTTGGCGGATTACTGGGAAGCTTATTTTTTGCCGGATACATGCTGACACAATTTCCTGGAGGATACTTCGGAGACAAATTTGGTTATCGCACAATCATTGTTATTAGTATCTTCTGGGCGGGAATTACAACACTTTTAACCGGTTTGATTGGCGGCTTGATGGTTTTTGTTGCTTTACGTGTATTAACCGGGTTAGGCGAAGGCGTTCTTTATTCAAATGACCGCTCCTTGGTTGCCCAGGTGACTCCCCCTAAGAAGCTTGGTTTAGGAATGGGTGTCGTTATGGCCGGGCTTACTGTGGGGCTGTCGGCGGCTTTGGTTGGAACAATATATTTGATAAATGCGGGTAAGTCTGTTTTAGGTCAAAATGCATGGAAAATGCCGTTTATCGTTCTGGGGATAGTTACCATTGTCGTGGCTATAATCATGCGGATTGCTTTAAAGCCGAAAGATAAAAGCGTTTCTGAAAATTACATGAAGGCCATAATCAATTTATCTAAATATTCCATAGTTTTCTTGATTGTCATTATGGCTATTTATTTTGCGGCAAATACGGTAGGATTAAGTGATATAATGATTGCTGTCATTTTATCCTTCTTGGCCATTGTATTTTTAGGCTATATTGTCGTTACTAAAGGCGGCGAGGTTGGCCCTGTACTAAAGGATAGAAACCTTATTCTTATCTACCTTGTACACATCCCCTTATTATGGCATCTCTGGTTTTATAGTTTTTGGGGCGGTGCCATTGTCAAAGATTTTGGTGGCGGAACGCTCACTGCGGCGCTTCTTGTTATATCATTTAATGCCATTGCCGGAGTCATCGGTTTTCCTTTGGGCGGCAAAATATCCGATATGGTTTCCCATAAACCCAATGGCCGCCGCAATACATTTATCGTCATGTTGGCGCTAATGACATTATTTATTTTTATCTTCACAGCCTATGTAACGACCGGTGGAAAAGATATGGTTATTCAATCCATTATACTATTTCTTTCGGGTTTGATTTACTTCGCTTTATGTCCGGTCGGACACGCCCTAGCTTCAGAGAACGCACCGGCCAATTTACGTGGCGCAGCTTTCGGCACATTGAATCTTGTTTCTGAGATCGGTGCTATTTTGGCTCCGGTAGTCTCCGGTGTGCTTCGCGGAAGCTCAGGAAATTGGGGGTCAGCTTTGATTTTAGATGGTATTTTAATGGGTGTAGCTTGTCTCTTGGTTATCGGCGTGCGTACTAAAATTTCTTCAAATAATGGGTTGGTGGGTTGATCAATGAGTGAAGTTGCGAATCTGTATCAAGAACGTCTAGAACGGGTATTCAAAGCCTTCAATCTGGAACAGCCAGACCGCGTACCTCTGCTTGGCACGTATGGTTCCTGGTGCGCCGAGTTTGCAGGGTATACCGATGCAGAAACAAACTGGGATATGGAAAAAGGCCGTAAAGCCATGATGAAAGTGGTCACTGAAATCCCGCTGGACATGGTTCATCGCTACTTTCCCAGGCCAGGCGGTGTTTATCAGGCATTAGGGAGCAAAGCATTTCATTATTTGAGTGACAGTACTGTCGCACAGTATTCGGATGAGCATGCCCAAATCATGACAGCCGATGAATATCCGGAGTTTGCCAAAGATCCGTTCAAGTTTTTGGTAGAAAAAATCTTGCCCAGGAAATACGCCGAACTGGCCAAACCTTCACCGGTAAAAGAACTGGCATTGGCTAAAGGCGCTATGAAATTCGGTATGTTTGGGGCGCAATCCGGAGCTATTGTCGGTGCAATGGCCGGTCAATACGGAATGCCCAAACTTGTTGATGCTACGATTATCCACTCGATGGATTGGATTGCTGATTTCTTCCGGGGCATTAAAAACGCCTTCATGGATATCCGACGTTGTCCCGGGGAACTTTTAGCAGCAATAGAGGCGTTTACACCGTTGGTCATCAGGTTTGGCATGAGCCAGCTTAACATGGTTCCACCGAAACAATATCCCAAAGTTGTTTATATACCGATGCATTTACCAACGATGTTGAAAACATCGGACTTTAACAAGTTTTACTGGCCGTCCTTTAAAAAGATCATGGAGTTTTTTGCTTCCCAGGATATCAATGTCGTTCCAATTTATGAAGGCGATTGGTCTCGTTATTACGATCACCTACAAGAGCTGCCTGCCAAGAAATCCATGGGTTGGTTCGAATACGGGAACCCTAAAGAGATCAAGGATAAACTCGGAGATACCATGTGTATTTCGGGACTTTATCCGGCAACTTTACTGCAATTTGGTACGAAAGAAGAATGTATCGCCAAGGCCAAAGAATTAGTAGACATTCTGGCACCAGGCGGCGGATATGTATTTTGTACCGATAAGGAAATCATCACAGGCAAGGCGGAGAATATCATCGCAGTAAACAAGTTTGTCAAGGAGTATGGTATTTATTGATAGGAGGCGCTTCATGGTAGAAGAAAAATTGTTGATATCCTGGAGTGATATTGTTAAACAACATCCGGAACTCGCAGATAACGATCCTGCGATAGGTATAAATTGGGATATCGGACAGGAAATGGTTTTTGTTTATGTAACTTTCCTGGCGCTGTTTTAAAACAAAGAAAATACGGAAGAATTAAAAGACAATCGGATTTGATCCCGGTTGTCTTTTGTTCACCTGCATAATTGAGAATAGGTGCAGTAATGGACTTGTTAAGTAACGTAAACCATGTGGTTACAAAAAAATGTTGCAACTATATAATAGAAATGCTTTTTAGGCTGCTACCTCAGAGAAGATATATAACTAACCGGGCCACCATGTCAAAACAATTTGAACGGTAGCATTACGGATGGCATAAAAAATTTAACGCGAATTAAACAATAAAAGAAGTTAATATTGTATAATATATGCGCTATTGTTAAATTCTTAAGATAGTAAAAGACTTAACAGCCGTATTCAGTCTACCATAAAACATTCAGTAAAATATTTAATGTATGTAAACATTTAAAACATTTTTTATATACAAAGTGAGGAAAGGGGAGATAGGCATTTAACCAGCATATTACCCGGCGGTTGAAAAAATGACGGGAGGAAGACGAGTATGGAAGAAGATCTTAAAAAATTGGACGTAGTAGTTCCGGATACATTCTTTCCAGTTGAGAAACTAGTTAAGTATACTCATTTAGGGTCTGTAAAAACTTATCCGAAAGGAAGTACGGTTGTTTTTCCGGGAGATAGAATGCTAACTCTAGGTTATGTCATTTATGGAAGGCTTAAAATCAATTTGTTCATTGAGGATGAACGGGAAAAATTGATGTATTTTGCTGGGAAGTATTGTATATTGAGTCTTTTATTCACAGAGTTCAGTGGCATCTATGCTGTTGCCACTGAAGACAGCCAAGTTTGTTTTTTTACAGAGCAACAAATCAGACAAATCTTTTGTATAGATGATGATATTGTAATTGATGTTCTTAAGAACTATCAATCCAAAATAAACTATTATGTTAAACAAGTAACCGAGATGGATTATTTTAATCCTACTGTCAGAGTTGTAAGGTTGCTTTACAAACTTTGCCTCGCCAGTGGCATCGAAGTGAATGATTGTATAGAAATCAATATTGACCTATCGATGAAAGATATATCGGAGATTACGGGGACGCATTATGTAACAGTATCTAAGGTATTGGGATGGTTAAGAAGGCAGAATATCCTGGAAAAAAAGAAGAGCAAAATAATTATCCGTGATTTACCAAAGCTTTATATGCTGACACATGAAACACATGTTTTAGAAGTAGCGCATGAGAAAAGAATAAGACAATTGAAAAATAGGAAACAATAAAAATTAGTTATTTCTAATTATTTTAACAACAGGCAATTAAAGTTTTAAACCGGTTTAAAGCTTTAATTGCTTGTTGCTTTTATAATGTATCTGTAATGAACAAAATCTACTTCATTAACTGGGAAGGAGGTGAAAAATTATGAGCACATTTTTGATTTTTATCGCCGGCGTGTTATTTTTAGGAGGAATTATTTTCATTAAACCCCGTGCCAAGCGTGAATTAATGTGGAAAACGGTTCTGAACTGGAGCTTATTTGTACTATGGTATGCCATTACTTGGACTGGTATTTCCTTTGTTTACATTAATGCCAGTGTTGGCCACGTCAAAGCAACAAGTACGGCAATATTTTTATTCCTAGGGATTTCTGTGGTACTTGCGGTTGTTTTGGCTCGTCTGTTAGGTTTTATTGGCGTAAAAAAAGCAAGCAATGCAGTACAAGCTTAGAAAGGAGGTAATAGCATGGTAGAAAAAATAGAGCAAAAACAAAAATTAGGAATGAACCGCCGCAATTTTCTGAAAGCTGGAATGGCCGCAACAGCAATGGGCGTCATAGGAGCGATCAAGGCTCCTGCTAAAGTGGCGAATGCTGCTACCAGTAATGTTAATTATTCTGCCGGAGCAAAAGGGCAATGGTCAAAACTCCATCCCGAGCATAACTATGGCGGAGCTAGCGTCCGTTTTGCGGAAAATAATGATCAATGGCTAGGGACATCCAAGCTTGTTGGGACTGTAAAAAATACCAACGAGGCTGATATGGGGTTTAATTTGGCCCGGAGGGGGCTAATTAGTGATAGAGCCCATAGAGGAGTTTTTAATTTCGTTCCTAAACATCCTCAAGGAGGAGCAATAAGTGCGACTCTCGGTTTGGTTGCCTCAGAAGCTGCAGTAGACGGCAAACCGGCGCCTGAAAAATTACCGATTCCCGACCCTGAGCAAATGTCCCAGCATATTAGAGACCTTGCCTATTTTCTGAGAGCTGATGAGGTTGGTATTGGACAAATGCCTTCTTATGCCTACTATTCCCATAAAGTTAATCCCACAAAGAATTTGACTTACCAACCGGTAGAGGAATGTGTTTACCCAGTAACACAACGCTATCCCTATGTAATCGTCGTAATGGTTGACCAACATCTGGAGACTATGTTGGGATCCACCGGCTATGACGGAGTCAGTGCATCTCAATCTATGCGCAGTTATCATGCTACGGCGAATATTGCGGTTATTATTGCAAAATACATCAGAAGTCTCGGCTATAATGCTAGAGCCAACCATGCAGGAAACTATATGGCCGTCATGCCACCTCTAATATTAGCAGCGGGATTGGGCGAATTAACCAGAACGGGAGATTGCGCAGCACATCCCCGGCTAGGATTCCGCCTTAAAGTAGCCGCTGTTACCACAGATCTGCCACTGCTTCCCAATAAACCAATCGATTTTGGTATGTTGGATTTCTGCAGAGTATGTGGAAAATGCGCGGCTGAATGTCCATCCAAAGCCATCACGCATGACAAAGACCCAATTGAATATAACGGTTACTTACGTTGGAACAGCGACATGAAAAAGTGCACGGAATTCCGTGTATCCAATGAAGAAGGTTCTTCCTGCGGACGTTGCATGAAAGTCTGTCCCTGGAACTCCAAGGAAGATTCTTGGTTCCATGAAGCTGGGATGTGGATTGGAAGCAGAGGGCAAGCCAATTCAAAGCTTCTCAAGTCAATTGACGATATGTTCGGCTATGGTACTGAACATATCGAGAAGTACAAGTGGTGGTTGGAGTGGCCGGAACTTTATAAGATACCTGCCAGTATCCCGGCTCCGGCCCCAACAGCTCCTCCTGCTCATTAAAATTATTTTTTCGTAATAGAACAATGCGCTCTAAGCGACGGGTTTTTAACCCGTCGCTTAATTTTATTCCATTACTGGAGGAGACCTTCTCCCATTGCTTCTTCACGTAATATTTTAACATGAAATGTTTTAGAGAAATTTAGTATGTGTAAAAAATAAAGCAAAAATCTTCTTTAAGGTTTGGCATTATTAATAAGAAAATATAAATGGAAATATTTTTAAAATTGTATCACTGGATATAGTCAATCATTTTAGCTGAAGTAAAATACAACTGAAATAATAATACCATTTAGGGAGGAGATACTACATGGGAAACAATTTTAACAGACGAAGTTTTTTAAAAGCTTCACTCATGGGTACTGTCGCTGCGGCTGTTGCAACGGCTGCGGTGGCAAAGGAAACATTTAATCCCTTAGTTGCAGAAGCGGCAAACATTGTAGCGCCTGTTAAGGAGACTTCGGAATTTCCTTACACAGTGGATCCAAAGTATCAACGTTTGCCAGGGAACAAGATTTACTACTTGAGAATGTGTGATCCGGAAGAAAACAAGACGCCGATACAATTTGTTCACGATGACGTTTCGGCAACAACCGGAAAAAAAGACACCGGAAAAGATCTGCCGAGAATTAACGCTGAGACCATCGGTATTAAAGGACGGCGGGCAACAGTCTCAGAAACAAGCGTTATATATTTTGCCCAACATGATGGTACGGTTTTGCCGCTGCGTCAAAAAGAAGTAGGCTGGCGCCAATTAGACGTAGCCTTGAGTGTTGCAGCTTGGTCGGTAGAGCTTTGGTACAACGGGTTTACATGCGTCGGCAGCGGCCCGGCCGGAATAATCCAGCATTACCCCATTAATCCTGAAACCAATGAAATGGCAAAGGAGCCTGTGGTCTTCCAAGGGTTGTTCAATTGGGACAATACCATGGCTGAAGACAAACGGAGTCAAGGGATGCAATGGAAATTCAACTCAGCGGAAGAAGCTACGAAAATTGTGAAAAAAGCAGCACGCTTATTAGGAGCGGACCTGGTCGGAATTGCGCCCTATGATGACCGCTGGACCTACGGTAACTGGTGCAGACCAAAAACCATGCCGTTTAAATTGCCAAACGGCAGAACGGTGTATATGGCGTATAACCTTGACAAATATCTTAAAAACCGCGAAGTGGAAGTATTTGGACTAAGTAATTTTGAAGCTGATTGGGTGAAATATGCCGGTTTCCAACCCAAAAATGTAATTGCATTGGCTTTTGAAATGGATTATGAGTCCTACCGAACGGCGCCATCAATCATTGAGGGCGCTGGGACCGGCAAAGCTTATTCCAATATGGGAGAAGTTTCTTTTAAACTTGCAACGTTTTTAAGAGAGCTTGGGTACTATGCGGTTTCATCGGGGAATGACACCGGAATGAGTGTTCCCATCGCTGTGCAGGCTGGTCTGGGGGAAGCAGGAAGAAATGGAATGCTTGTCACGCAAAAATACGGGCCTCGGGTTCGTATCGCCAAAGTCTATACCGATTTAGACATTATTCCTGACAAGCCGAGAAGTTTCGGAGTACGTGAATTTTGCCGTCTATGTATGAAATGTGCGGATGCTTGCCCTGCCCAGGCCATTTCTCACGAGAAAGAAGCGCGTGTTCTACAGCCTGAAGATTGTGGCACATCAGAAAACCCTTATACATCAAAATGGCACGTTGACGCACACCGCTGCAACTCTTTCTGGGCCTATAACGGTGGGAGCTGCGGAAGCTGTATTTCGGTCTGTTCCTGGAATAAAATTGGGCAGTGGAACCATGATATAGCCAGAATTGCTACCCAAGTCCCGTTGGTTCAGGACGCGGCACGCAAATTTGACGAATGGTTTGGCTATAACGGCCCCGTAAACCCTGAAGAACGAATTGAGTCAGGCTATGTCACGAACATGGTCAATGATTTCTGGAGTGACACCGAGCCGACAAAGTAAGAGGAGGGATATCCTACATGAAGATTTACAGTGTTTTAATTTGGATGGGTATCGGCATGTTGATGCTGCTGATTCAATATGGTATATGGAAATACTTAAAGTTTAAAGGGGAAAATACAATTCCTATGCAGTTATGTGCTTTTGCTGCCAATTTCTTGTTCGTTTTTGCTTTGGCTTGGGGTTATTCCAGCTTTGTTGAGAGTGAATACCAGGCCGTTGCTATGGGCTTTCTTTTCTTTGGCGGCGCGGCTTTGATACCGGCTGCAATAACGTATCGGTTGGTTAACCGTCCGTCAAAGAAGAAGGCAGACAATTCTGAAACCATCTCAGCTTGATCAGGTAAAAGGTTAAAATGACTCGTTAAGACGTATACAGCCACTTGCCTTACGGGGTCTTAAGTGGCTTTACGCCTTTATCATCAACGGTTTGTTGAAAATTAGAAAAGGATGAAAAAAGTGGAGAGGAAGAAGAGAGATCTTAAGTCCTATTATTTAATGGTTCTATTTTTTACGGCGGTTGCAGCAATCATTTATGGTGTTTGTTTTACCGGAAAAGCAGTTGATTACCCTGCACTTATCCAGCAGGACTTCCCGGGAGTTACCTCCATTGAAAAAATCTTAGGAACCCAGCGGGCTTATAAGATAGACGCCGCAGGGAAACAGTATTATGCGGTCTGCGACTCGGCAGTGGGATATCAATCCAGGATTGAAATCATGACGATTATTAACGATCGTGGATTGGTTGAGAAAGCAATTGTTACCCGGCAAGCAGAGACACCGGTTTTTTTTGAAAGGCTTTATAGCCAGAAATTTTTTGATCAATTTAACGGTCTTTCTCTTCGGGAGCCCATTTACCTGGGAGGCGCCTACGGTTATTCCGGTTTTCTGGATAAAAGACAAACAGGAAATTTTGTTGACCGGGTAACCGGGTCTACGGTATCGTCGCATGCTGTTGCCGAAGCTGTCAACAAAGGGACTTTGTATATCGCGTCGCAATTTTTTGCTAAGCAATGGTCGAACCCTTATGACGTTTACCAATTAAACAGTAAGACTTTAACGATGATTGTGGTTTTTCTTATGGCACTCGCCGCAACTTTTAGCAAGAAAATGTCCCGTTTCCGAATTTGGTGGCTTTTAATCATTATTGGCGTTATGGGTTTCTTTGTCAAAGAGTTTGTGACGGCAAATAATCTGTTCGCGATCGTAACGCTGCAAATACCCCGCTTGACCAATTTGGGATGGTACGTGATCATGGCCGGGTCGTTGGGCTTTGTTATCCTCTTTGGGAAGAATATTTACTGTACATGGGTTTGTCCTTTTGGAGCTGCACAGGAGTTTCTGAACAAAGCCGCAGGGTTTAAATCCTTGGGGATTTCACCGCAAATCACCAGGGTTCTGAAGCTGGCCGCCCCGACCATCCTATGGCTTGCAGTCATGCTGGGGACATGGGTTGGAGACTATGGGACCTTGGATTACCAGCCTTTTAGCGCCTTCTTTTTGTTTAAAGCTGTATGGGTCATGTGGTTAATGTTACCTGTTTTTATTTTTATCAGCCTGTTTATTAACCGGTTTTACTGTCAATTCTTTTGTCCCGTAGGCTTTATACTCAATTTATTGAATCGTTTGCGAAATAATGGGGTGAGAATATGGAATCAAACATGGAACCGACTATGGAACGGAATATGGAACCAAAGATGGAAAACCAACAAAAGCTAAAAATGAAAGATCTGTTATTTATCGGCTTAATTATCATGCTTGGTGCGGCACATGTCATTGTAATGCTTCAATCGGTTGGGATTATCCGTGCGGATCGCTGAAAAATCGGTAAGATACGCAGTATCAAGTAGTAGTTAACATGGAGGTTTAAGAAATGAAACAATTTGAACTTGGACAGTATAAAGGATTAAATCTCGAAAGTTTTGATGTATCAGTTAAAGAGGATGAAATGAAGGAAGCGATGGACGGTATTTTGAAATCTTTGGACGAAATACGCGTCGAGAAAAGGAATGAACCGATTGAAATAGGCGATTCTGTGATTGTAAATATTGTGGGAACAGAGATGGGTATGCCTTATCCGAAAGTGAAAGAAGACGGCTTACAATTCAAGGTGGGTGACGATAATGTTTTACCGGAGTTTTCAGCTAAGCTGCTCGGACAGAAGATGGGCGATACCGTCGTTTTTGATACGACAATACAACCAGTCTTAATTGAATTCCAAGCCTTATGGGGGCGTGAGATCACATTCTCCATCGAAATCATTAAAGTATTTATGATTCAAAAGCCGGAATTGACAGATGAAAGCATTCAAGAGATTGAGCCGAAGGTAAAAACGCTGCAGGGATTCAAGAAAATGCTGAAGAATAAAATCCTTCAGGAAAAAAGGGCTAGAGCACACGTTGCGAATATGAGTAAAGTCATGGGGGCAGTGGCCGAGAACTGCAAGTACGAATTTGATCAGGAGATATTAGATCAAGCAGCAGAGGATTTGTATCAGGATTATACCAGGGAACTGAAAAATGTTTTCAACATGGAACTCGTCGTTTACTTAATGCAAAGAAAGATGTCCTCAGATGAGCTGTTGGCTGAGTGTAAGGAGGAAGCCGCAAGAAGAATGCTTGGAGAAAAAATTTTAGACGCTGTAATCCAAGCAGAAGGAATCCGGCTTACAGACGGAGAAAGCGTAGATGAAGGAGAGAGACTGGAAAACTGTAAAGACATCCAGTCTCTGCGCAAAAAAGCAATGGATTTTTTGCTGCATGTGAATTTAGCACAATAGTTTTCTTAAATCATTATGTGAGGTAATCGGCATGTATACTGTTGATTCTTGTGTGTACTTACAATGGGTGGACCCGCCTGTTGGCGAGAACGTCATAGATCATGCGATGAGTAAAGGAATTAAAATGTTATATAAAAAAGGAACGACCATTCTGCATGAAGGGGAGATGGTGCATAATGCACACTTTGTATCCAAAGGCTGGGCTGCTTATTACTTGCACAATCTCCACGGAGAGTCAAGAATTGCCTGCTTGGTTGGTCCCAAAAGAGTATTCGGCTTAGGACCAACATTTGATAAGCTGCCGATTAATTTTAGTGTTAAAGCGATTGAGGATTGCGAGATCTATTTGGTTTCAAGGGCCGATCTGATCCAAGCAATGGTCGATGACTTAGAGTTAGGAATTGAAATGGTCGCCAACGTAACCAAGAGATTACGGTGTGTTTTTGAAGGTGCTAATATTTTTTCTTCTTTGTCATCTCCAAGAGAAAGGCTTATTTATTTTTTTGTATCCTTGCTTCAATCCCGGGAATGTAAAGAACACGGAGATTGGTTTGAACTGCCGGTGAATTTGTCCCACGAGCGGATAGGAGAAATTATCGGGGCCTCAAGGGTTACAATATCTCGAATCATCAGTAAGTATAAAATTACAGGTAAACTAAAAAGTTGTAAGAATAAACTTTATGTTCACAGGGAGCTGATACTCGAGGAATATGGAGAAATAGGAATTTAAGAAACGGATACCGTTAGGAAAAAATATAGAATTTTATACCACTGTCAAAAGCCAGGAGAAAATCCTGGCTTATTTTTTGAATATCAAAACCAGATTTCATTTTGTTATCGAATCCTTAAACTGAAAAGAATATTAGCAGGAGTTAACAAAAAACTTACCATGCGCTAATAATTTTTTTTTTTTTTT